>JALZWO010000204.1 GCA_023300375.1 Granulosicoccus sp.
AGTTACGGCCGCCGTTTACCGGGGCTTCGATCAAGAGCTTCTCCGAAGATAACCCCATCAATTAACCTTCCGGCACCGGGCAGGCGTCACACCCTATACGTCCACTTGCGTGTTTGCAGAGTGCTATGTTTTTAGTAAACAGTCGCAGCCACCTGGTCACTGCGGCCCTCAAAGGCTCAGATCGTAAAGACCTTTCACCCTCAAGGGCGCACCTTCTCCCGAAGTTACGGTGCTATTTTGCCTAGTTCCTTCACCCGAGTTCTCTCAAGCGCCTTGGTATTCTCAACCTACCCACCTGTGTCGGTTTGGGGTACGGACACTTACTACCTGAAGCTTAGAGGATTTTCCTGGAAGCATGGCATCAACCACTTCACTCAAATAAGAGCTCGTCATCACGTCTCAGGTAAAGCAGATCCGGATTTGCCTGGACCTACACCCTACACGCTTAAACCGGACACCAACTGCCGGCTGGCCTAGCCTTCTCCGTCCCCCCATCGCAATAGTAAGTGGTACAGGAATATTAACCTGTTTTCCATCGACTACGCCTTTCGGCCTCGCCTTAGGATCCGACTAACCCTGCTCTGATTAACATTGAGCAGGAAACCTTGGGTTTTCGGCGTGCGAGTTTCTCACTCGCATTGTCGTTACTTATGTCAGCATTCGCACTTCTGATACCTCCAGCATGCCTCACAGCACACCTTCGCAGGCTTACAGAACGCTCCTCTACCGAGCCTAGAATAAATTCTAAGCTCCCGTAGCTTCGGTATATTGCTTGAGCCCCGATAAATCTTCCGCGCAGGCCGACTAGACCAGTGAGCTATTACGCTTTCTTTAAAGGATGGCTGCTTCTAAGCCAACCTCCTGGCTGTCTGTGCCTTCCCACATCGTTTCCCACTGAGCAATATTTAGGGACCTTAGCTGACGGTCTGGGTTGTTTCCCTCTTCACAACGGACGTTAGCACCCGCTGTGTGTCTCCCTTGATTGCACTTGCCGGTATTCGGAGTTTGCAATGGTTTGGTAAGCCGGGATGGCCCCCTAGCCATAACAGTGCTCTACCCCCGACAGTGATACAAGAGGCTCTACCTAAATAGATTTCGAGGAGAACCAGCTATCTCCGAGTTTGATTAGCCTTTCACTCCGATCCACAGCTCATCCCCTCATTTTTCAACATAAGTGGGTTCGGTCCTCCAGTTGATGTTACTCAACCTTCAACCTGGCCATGGATAGATCACTCGGTTTCGGGTCTATTCCCAGCGACTATGTCGCCCATTTAAGACTCGGTTTCCCTACGCCTCCGCTAAGCACTTAAGCTTGCCACTGAGAATAAGTCGCTGACCCATTATACAAAAGGTACGCAGTCACCCCACTAAGGAGGCTCCTACTGCTTGTATGCACACGGTTTCAGGATCTATTTCACTCCCCTAAACGGGGTTCTTTTCACCTTTCCCTCACGGTACTAGTTCACTATCGGTCAGTAAGGAGTATTTAGCCTTGGAGGATGGTCCCCCCATATTCAGTCAAGATAACACGTGTCCCGACCTACTCGAATAACCAATAGATAGATTTTGTGTACGAGGCTATCACTCTCTATGGCTGCACTTTCCAGAGCATTCCACTATCGCACTATTGGGTTTAGGGCTGGTCCCCGTTCGCTCGCCGCTACTAGGGGAATCTCGGTTGATTTCTTTTCCTCCGGGTACTTAGATGTTTCAGTTCCCCGGGTTCGCCACCTTATCCTATGTATTCAGATAAGGTTAACGTACTGATGTACGCTGGGTTTCCCCATTCGGAAATCGCGGGATCAAAGCATGTTTGACTACTCCCCCGCGCTTATCGCAGTCTACTACGTCCTTCATCGCCTCTTACTGCCTAGGCATCCACCGTGTGCACTTATTCGCTTGACCATATAACCCCAAACAGTCTCTACAAGCTATGAGAGTCTGTAATACAACGGAATCATACGGCGACATAATAACGATTAATAAGTACTGGATATAATTTGATAATCAGAGCATCCGGCTAGGGATATGTCTGACTATCCAACTTCATTCTTTCTCCAATTTGTAAAAGAACCTCAACAACACAACGCAGGTGTTGTTCCTACCGACTAAAAAAGCCAGAGCTAATGATCCACCTTATAGCGACTCTATAAGTACAGACAATTAGCTTTGGCCTCTCTATTTCCGTTCCGCTGATCTACCGTAATGGTGGAGCTAAGCGGGATCGAACCGCTGACCTCCTGCGTGCAAGGCAGGCGCTCTCCCAGCTGAGCTATAGCCCCAATAAGCTGGACTACGGTAGAGATCGGGAAGTCTGTGTGTCACACCTGTGTCCTATAAAACACCGATACTGTCGACAACGGATAATGGTGGGTCTGGGTGGATTTGAACCACCGACCTCACCCTTATCAGGGGTGCGCTCTAACCAACTGAGCTACAGACCCGAGGATTTATCTAAATCAAGTAACTTAAAGGGGCACTCGCACTACACGATATTCTTGAGCTTCAAGGAGGTGATCCAGCCGCAGGTTCCCCTACGGCTACCTTGTTACGACTTCACCCCAGTCATTAACCACAAAGTGGTGAGCGTCCTCCCGAAGGTTAGACTACCCACTTCTTTTGCAGCCAACTCC
Source organism: Granulosicoccus sp. (assembly GCA_023300375.1). Classification (GTDB taxonomy): domain Bacteria; phylum Pseudomonadota; class Gammaproteobacteria; order Granulosicoccales; family Granulosicoccaceae; genus Granulosicoccus. The sequence continues at coordinate 2,634 of JALZWO010000204.1, forward strand.
CATGGTGTGACGGGCGGTGTGTACAAGGCCCGGGAACGTATTCACCGCAGCAGTTCTGATCTGCGATTACTAGCGATTCCGACTTCATGGAGTCGAGTTGCAGACTCCAATCCGGACTACGATCGGTTTTGTGAGATTAGCTTCACCTCGCGGCTTCGCAACCCTCTGTACCGACCATTGTAGCACGTGTGTAGCCCTACCCGTAAGGGCCATGATGACTTGACGTCATCCCCACCTTCCTCCGGTTTGTCACCGGCAGTCTCCCTAGAGTTCCCGCCATTACGCGCTGGCAACTAAGGACAAGGGTTGCGCTCGTTGCGGGACTTAACCCAACATCTCACGACACGAGCTGACGACAGCCATGCAGCACCTGTCTATCGGTTCCCGAAGGCACCGAGTCATCTCTGACAAGTTCCGATGATGTCAAGGGTAGGTAAGGTTTTTCGCGTTGCATCGAATTAAACCACATGCTCCACCGCTTGTGCGGGCCCCCGTCAATTCCTTTGAGTTTTACCGTTGCCGGCGTACTCCCCAGGCGGTC
>JALZWO010000205.1 GCA_023300375.1 Granulosicoccus sp.
GATTCTGACAACGACAGTATTCCTGATGCTGTAGAAGGCACGGACGACAGTGACCTTGACGGCCTACCTAACTATCTGGATCTTGACTCAGACAACGACAGCATTGCTGATGCTATCGAAGGCACACTTGACAGCGATGGCGACGGGCAACCTGATGACACTGATGCTGATGGTCAACCTGACTATCTGGATACCGATTCTGATGACGACGGCATTGATGACTCTGTAGAAGGAACACTTGACAGTGACGCTGATGGCCAACCTAACTACCTAGATACCGATTCGGACAACGACGGCATACCTGACTCTGTAGAGGGTGCAAATGACAGTGACGCTGATGGCCAACCTGACTTCCTAGATACCGATTCGGACAACGACGGTATTGCTGATACCACAGAAGGCACAAACGACAGTGACGCTGATGGCCAACCTGACTACCTAGATACCGATTCTGACAACGACAGCATTCCTGACGCTACCGAGGGCGCACTCGACAGTGACAGCGATGGCCAACCAGACTATCTTGATACCGATTCTGACAACGATGGCACTCCTGACTCTGTCGAAGGCGCAGGTGATAGTGACGGCGATGGGCAACCTGACTACCTGGACCTTGATTCAGATAACGACGGTACTCCTGATGCTGTGGAAGGCACAGATGACAGTGACGGCGATGGGCTGCCTGACAACCTGGATAGCGATTCAGACAACGACGGCATTCCAGACGCTACCGAGGGCACACTTGACAGTGACAGTGACGGCCAACCTGACTTTCTGGATCTTGATTCAGACAACGACGGTATTCCTGATGCTATAGAAGGCACTATCGACAGTGACGGTGACGGGCAACCTAACTATCTAGATACCGATTCAGACGACGACGGTATTCCTGACGCTGTGGAAGGCGCAGTTAATGGACTGCTTAACAATATGGATGAGGATTCAGACAACGTTGGTACCTCCACTTCTGTAAACGACCCAAGCGACACTGACGGTGATGGGCAACCTGACTATCTAGATTTGGATTCAGACGACGATGGTATTGCTGATGCTATAGAAGGCACACTTGACAGTGATCTTGATGGGATGCCTAATTACAAGGATCTTGACTCTGAAAACGACGGCATTCCGGACGCTGTGGAGAGCACACGCGACAGTGACCTCGACGGGGTACCCAACTATCTGGATCTCGATTCGGACAACGATGGCATTGCCGATATCGTTGAAGTCTTTGGCGATGACATTGACAACGATTATCGAATAGACAATTTTGTTGACCAGAACAACAACGCGCTTTCAGATGAGCTAGAGGTGCTTCCTTTTGATATTGTCGATACTGACAGCGATCGGGTACCAGACTATCTTGACCTCGATAGCGACCAGGATGGAATTACCGACTTACTGGAAAGTGGTGGTATCGATGACGACCATGATGGACGTATTGATGGGTTCTCTGATTTGAATGGCGACGGAGCTGATGATGCTCATCAAGCCACTGTTGCCGCTGGACACGATGCTGATGGAGATGGCATTCCTAACCGCCTCGATAGTGATTCCGACAACGACGGAATACCTGACGTGGTGGAAGCTGGCGCTACAGACAATCTAGATGATGGTAGGTTGGACTCCTTACAAGACAGTGATAGCGATGGCATACCAGACAGCGTAGATGTTGATCAAACTGCTGGCAGCGATGATGACCTAGATGGTATAGACGACGCCTTCGACGTTGACTTCGTGTTTGCAGATGACACGGACGGCGACGGCATTATCGACAGTGCTGACCCTGACGCCAATGGTGACGGATTATCTGACAATCCAGGCAATACGCTGTTGTTAGGTGGTACTTTGCCAGATGCAAACGGAAACAACGTAGCCGACGTGTTTGAAAGCGGCCTTGAAGGCTTTTTTGTTACAGGCATAAATGGGAGCGGTTGCTCCATAGGCAATCCCCGCGCGACATACGATCCGCTGTTTGCCTTAATGCTAATAACTGCTTTTATAGCGCTTTTAAGGCGACTTCATCGAGTTTCCTCAAGATCGACTCTACCCAATAATCGGTAATTCAGTTGCTGCTCGAGTAGATAACAACCTAGAGGTGATTGGACCGACCACAATGTTCTCTTCGTGCACCATCATCAAGCCATTACCGTACGATAATGAAGGCTCAATAGTTAGCACCATATTTTCTTTAAGTACAGTTTCATCAAACGCGGCATGTGAAGGCTGTTCAGTCAATTGCATGCCTAATCCATGACCAAGACGCCCAATATCACCACCGCTGCCATCCATTTCAGACAATACCGTTGACATTGCAAGATATAGATCACGACTTGTATTACCAGGTCTTGCAGCGTCAATTCCTGCCTGAGTGGCTCGCCACAGTACATCGTAGGCTCGTTTAGCCTGATCATCAGCCCGTTGAATAGCCCAGTTGCGGTCAAAGTCGCAATAATAGCCATCCCATGTGCACCCTGTATCCATCATAAGAACATCGCCCACTTTTAGCGGGCGTCGCGATGGGGGTGATATGACATCAGAATAACCACCTTGATCGGCACCACCCACCACATAGGGAGCATCGTCGGCACCTAGAGCGATAGCTGTACGCCGAAATTCCCGAAACACCTCCTCTAGGGGCATACCCACAGCAATAAATTCTGGCGCTTGGGCAAACGCTTCCGAGCCAACAGAACAGATGTACGATAGTTTTTCAATTTCTGCGGGCGACTTGATCATACGTAAACCTTGCACCAGGTTTGTTGCATCCACCATTTGTAAACCCGGTAAGGACTCCACTAGCTTTTCCCAATCGCCAAGTGGCATCCTCAATGATGTTTCATGGCCTTTCAAAATACCAAGACGTGCACGACTCGTTGATAAAGGCAACAACAGATCTACAAGCAAACTGATGCCATCGTTGCTGGGTGTGGGCGCACTCCATGTGCGGATATCATCGATCCATGTTTGATGCATCAGCTGCGCCCCTATCGCTGGAATCACAGCCACAGGCTTACCTAGTGCGGGTACAAAAACAAACCAAGGTCGAGTAGGGCTTTGCCAAAACAACGTTTGAAACCCTGTGAAGTAGCGAACCTCAGGTTCTGTCATTAGCAACAGGCCAACCAGATTCTGCTCTGCCATCTGCACTTGCGCTCTGTGAGTACGCAGTTGAAACTCTTCTTCGCTGAAACCTCGGACCGGGGCTACAAGTGGCAAACTGTTTCGCATGATTTAGGCTCACTCGAGTTAAACACTAAGTGTCTCTGTATTAAACGCGATTCATTAAAAGTAGGCGTTGACCTGTTGAAAGCACCGACGTGCAGGTAATGCTAAACATCAACTCCTGTTCATCATTATCTGAATCCTTCGCAATCAGCGTTGCCTTTCGCAAGCTTACAAAAGCCAATAAAGCAGTTGTTTTGTCAAAAAACCAATGGAGGTGCTCAAAACAACTCCAATTATTGACAATGTCGAAAACCATGATACCCATTAGCTTTAGCCCATTCAAATAATAGAATGCATTGACTAAGTCTTTGAGCCTTTTGTGAGTACTGGACTCAGCGTATTTTGGTCAATCCCATCAAGGCAACCGGAATTTACACCAAATTGCTCAGGCAGTTTTCTCAATCGGTAAAATACATGTATGCCGCACTGCTTACAAAAATAATGTTCCGCTTTGTTTGCACCAAACTGATACATCTGTAGATGCTCTTCTCCTGAGAGTGTCTTCAGATTGTCCTGCTTGCAGCGAAGAATAATAGCGCCACGCCTGCGACACATTGAGCAATCACACCGGGTAGAAAATTCAGTGTCTGTTTTAACGGTAAATACGATTTGACCGCAATGACAACTGCCTTGATAGTTTTCCATTATTCTTATAAATCAAGCATCTTGATCTGAATTGGTGCTGAAAAATCCGTGCAGAATTCACGACCGGGGGGCACGCCAACCCGCTGCAAGCGCCTCGTCCTCACTGCAAAACCAGCGCTCTGATCTCGTTGTGTTGATCTTCGTTCGCGAGTAGGAATTGGACCATGGAGCATGATAAATTTTCTCGCCCTTGCGGTTGATATTGCCCTTTATTGGGCAACCAGATATAGGCACTTGAGTTTTGGCGATGTTCCAGCGTTTAGCCCGAAAATCCCATGGCATTTCAAACGACCCAGCCCAAAGCCCACGCTGCTCACGTGATGCCTGAATTTCATCAGTTGCATAATCGTTGGAGTATTTTTTGTAGGCAACCGCATGCCCGGCAAGTACCATTTGCCGGTTGAGTTCAACACCTTTGGAGTGACAGATACCAATTAAACGGTCGTAGGCGTCAACGGTTGTGCCAATACAGACAACACTGCTACCCACCAACGAGCGCAGGTATTTTTGTGAGGCTACTCCACAGGTGTACACCCTGCCATTTCGAGCGTTGCAATGCTGCCCACTCTCAGGCGCGTCGATGCCATGTAATCTGATGGACTGGCCGCCGATGTTGATAGTATCGCCATCAATAACGCGAGCTGTGCCTTGAACGTTGGCTAGTGCCGCCAAAGACATCAAAAAACAGGAGGCCAGCAATGTGGCGCATATCCATGTAGTGGCTTTTTTCATGTCACTCTTCACCAACGCCTGTTCGCAGGCATCACACAGCCTGCTCGTAAGCGGCACTACTGCATTAATCGGTTGAAGGCGCTCATCTCTTTAGGAGTGAGCTGTTATGGCGTTTGATTTTTTGCCAACGCAAAATAAAGAAGCTCTAAAGCCGGAACGACCCCTGAGCAGGAGTAGCCTCAGGGTTTCTGCAGCACAGTAACGGTGTGCCTTATTTAGGTTCACCGCCTTCGGCCAAATTTTTGGCCTGCCCCAACCAATCATCTCGCTTGATCCGGCCGGGAAAGTTAAGGTGTGAATCGATGCTAGAGATCTCCTCTTCGGAGAGCGCAGCAATCTGGCTAAAGTGGAATATACCCAAACCATTGAGCTTGCCTTCAAGCACTCCACCAACGCCAGAAATCTTCTTTAGATCATCCGGCTCACCATTGGGTGCATCGAGGAATTTGGGAGCAGCAGCGACATCAGCCGTTGCCGTTTTGGCGGGACTTGGCTTTTTGTCAGCCTTACTAGTGTCGACTGGCTTTGCAGCAGCTGCCGTCTTGGAAACCGCCTTGGCTGGTGCAGACACGCCGTTGATCGATGTAATCAGCAGCTGTGTAAAGTTTTGGCGATGTCCCGCCTGACGGCGATAGTGCTTACGACGCCTGAACTTGATTATTTTTACTTTTTTGCCACGCCCGTGAGCGACGACTTGAGCCTGTACATCAGCTCCGTCCACGGTGGGCGATCCGACAGAGACTTTCGCCCCATCAACGACCATAAGAACCTGACTGAGAGCAACAGCCTCACCTTCCCCAGCTTCTAGAGTTTCTACAAACAGGGTATCCCCTGGGGCGACACGGTATTGTTTACCACCGGTTTTGATGACTGCGTACATGTTGATCCTCGCGGGCACTTCGACGTTCAGAATACAGCCAGATAGTATAACTGATTTCGCACGCTGGGGAATACACTAACCCTCAAAACCAGAATCACCACTCATAACTTTCTTCAAAATTACGTGTGCTGAATTGCAAAAAAGTCGTCAACAACATACGCGCCAACGTACGATACTATGCTGCACATTAGGGCACTGCGTTGACGTTCTCGGCAGCACCTGAACTCATCAGACCAGACTTTTCAGCATCATGATCAATATTCAGTCAGTGATTGAACAAAACCGGGATGGCGCGACCATTGGCTTGCCCTGTTTTTGCACTGCTAACGAAATGGTTCTGCGCACACTGTTCGAATGTTGCGCTACTCACGACGTACCTGCTGTCATAGAGGCCTCGAGCAATCAGGTCAATCAAGACGGGGGCTATACAGGTATGTCAGCGGCTGATTTCTCACAGTGGATAGGCCTCTTGTCTGCAGAATATGGCGTAGCCAATGAGCGTCTCGTTATGTCGGGAGCGCATCTTGGCCCTAGACCATGGAGCCACCTATCACCCAAGGACGCTTTGGATAAAACTAAAAATCTGGTTAAAGACTTCGCTGCGGCTGGCTTTAGAAAAATTCATTTAGACGCCCCAGTGGCGTGTAACGAAGAGCAACAACCCGATTTACAGACTTTAGCAACACGCACTGCACGTTTGTGTGAAATTGCCGAAAAACACTCACCCCACCCTGACCAGCTGGTGTATGTGCTGACAGCTCCAATGACCGAGCCAGCCTTCGAGAGCAACTTTTCGACTGAAGCTCACCGCGCACCCCCAGCCACAAACGCCGAGCAACTCAACACAACTTTAGCTGCCTATCAGGAGGCTTTTATCAAACAAGGATTGCGCCACGCCTGGACCAAAGTTGTGTCGATAGATGCGTATCTAGGCATCGGATTCGATCATTTTTCAGTGCACCCTCTGCGTGAAAACCCTATCCGACGGTTGTCCACTGAAATTATGAAACATGATGGGCTATCGCTTTCAGCTACCTCAGTTGATTACCAGTCCTCCAGGAATCTATCTACGCTTGTGGAGAATCATGTTGTATTCCTCAAAACTGGTCCCGAGCTCACGTTCAGAATGCGCGAAAGTATCTTCGCCTTGGCGACTATCGCCCAACAAATAGCAGTAACAGACACGCCAGATATCATTGCAGTCATAGACTCAGCGATCATCGAACACCCTGCTGACTGGGCGCCTTATTTCACCGGTGACATAGCAATCCGCAAGCAGCTACATCATTACAGCTTCAGTGACAGACTTCGCTACTATTGGAATTTCCCTGATGTGCGCTCACAGCTGCTGAAATTTATATCGAGCCTGGACACGATAAAATTACCTGAAGCGCTTGTTTCACAGCACTTTTTGGCAAAAGAATTTGGCACGCTTGATATTCCAGCCAGCCAACTGATCCACGGTAACGTGAAACAAAGTATCTACAGACTCTACCAAGCGAGCGGCTATCACTTGAGCACATAACCTCCTCTTGTCGTTGGCTGTTCAGGTCAAAACGAACCCGAGCTGGGTCAATACATTGGCAAATAGTGAAATTCAACCTAACTGGTAACACCGGTTATGTAGTGGCAAACAGGTGAACACGCGCTACGACAGCCTTACACACCTTTGCTAACATCATTTAGGGGCGTCAATCGTTTGCCCAGCTTTCCTCAACCCGTGGCAGGCACAAGAACTTGAACTGATTAGCGTTTTTATAGTGATACACTAGACATTGGAGCGCGAGGGAAAGCTAGTGTCCAGCTGGTCTGAACAGTGTATTCAAACCAACTTGGCGGGCTTCCTTGCCGCCTAGCCACACAACTTCCAACACGCTTGCCGCCATGACACAGTATTCCGTTCTCGTATTGCCCATGATCGCTCTGGCAATGCTAATTTTTTTCCCGCATACCAGTAAAAATTCGAAAATTTCAGCCAGCTGGAAGAGTCGACGTAAAAGGAAAGTGCTTCTTTGGCGGCTGACGCTAGCGGTGCTGTTAATCGCCACTGTAATCACTCTGGCATGGCGCTGGGAGGGCTTCATTAGCCTTATACAAGGTGTGATTTTAGCAGCGGCAGTGCTCGTTCCCGCATTAGTGATTAATGCGTTTGTGAGTCTTGCCTACAAAAGCCAACGAATAGACCTCACTGGCAACAGCGATACTATCAGCAGTGATACCGGCAGCAGCCATATTGCTCGCGACAATGCAGCCATCCAAGACGACAAGCCACCTGCCAGAGTACCGCTGGAAAGCTACGTTTCGCGCCCAACCGCCAAGGTCACACCGCAAGCTGACGCGCGCAGTACCGAAAGCATTGTTACGCTCAAAAACGACCACATTGTTGAACCCAAGAGGACGCAACAGCCAATCGTGAGCGATGCCCCAACGGACGATGCCCCAACAGACGTTGCCGCAACGGATGTTGCCGCGACAAAAGTTGCACCAAAAAAGGCTGCTGCATTTCAGGCTGGTGTCCAGCAAGCCGCTGCAAATGAGCATACCTCAACAGCAGTTGATCAAACCAACGCTCAGGTTGACAAGGGAAATGCGCCCGTAGAGCCGACGAGCGACATAAACGCCGGAGTGCGTGCTAGGCCTGCTCCTGCCGCAGCAAGTCAACAACGAGTTAAACGCAGGACGGCTACCTCAACTACTGACGTCACATCTCTACACGAAAGCACTTCACTCAATCCTGACTTTGATAACGTTGAAATAACATTGTTCGAGGATGAAGAAGATTCTCCTGCAGAGGTTCAGGAACAACTCAATAAATTATCAAGTGCTGTACAGTCGCACGATTTATCTGACTGGAAGGAATCTGCAACCAGGGACAACAAGAACTGGAAACATATTCGCGATAGTCATGATCGACAAACAGCACTGAGCACGGATCTGATCACATCAGTTTCCACGACTACTGACATTAGTAAACTTGATTCGCAGGAAATCAATCAGCTCGTCACTACACTCACCAAAGACAAACTTCGCCTGCAAAAATTAGTCATCGCACAACAAGCCGCTATCGAATCAGAACGCCAATCACACGATAAGAGCCGCACAGTTGCCCGTGACGCTATCAGAATAATGCGTGATGCACGTGACGCACAAAAGATGGCTGAAAAATTAGCCCGACGCGAGCGAACAGAAAGAAAGCGCATAGAACAACAGTACAAATCTGTTGCCAGTGCTTTGGACAACGCATTGTCGATTATAGAAACTAGAAAAAAACAGGCAGATAGAGCTTAAAGCCTACTTTCTTTGGATTGATGGGAAAAACGAACGGTACACCACCCAAACGGTAGCCGCTAATACTGATGTACAAAGCACGACTTTTGATACAACCCCCATCGTGCCTTCAATAAGCCAGGTATGAACAACAGTGCTAAGTACAATTACCGCGGCCAATGCAGTGTGTGCAATACGCCAATAACGAACTGAAAATCGTAAGCGGCGTTGGCAGGTTACTAGCGCAGAACTGAGTAACACGGCCCACATGGCAATAACTCCCCACAACGAAAATGCAGTCGGGGATCGCAGCAACAATGCATCAATGACGTCGGGTGGGCTGAATATCCATAGACCGACAACATGCAATAACACCGTACTTGTTAGAGCAAAGCCGAGCCATCGATGAAGACGTTTAGCCTGCAGTTGACGCAAGCCGGGTGGCTGCACACCCATTAACAGTGGTTGAAATAGCAATAGTCCCATCGCCACTACGCCCGCTATACCCGCAATGATATAAATATTATCGCGCGATGCAAGCAGTGGACTGGTCGCGGCAACAGCCAACGCCAAAGCCACAACAACACAGGCTGCAGACCACAACAGCAACCGACTCAAACCAGTCGCAAGAAAATTACGCACTAACTCCTCTCTTTAACGAACGTGCCATCAGTTGATGCCTGCCTGCAAAGCGAGTTAAGTGCTTTGCAACACAAAGTCCACGTTTAACGTCTTATCTTTTGAACTAGCCAAAAGAGGACGCAAGAATACCGTCTCGAAACCTCCATCGTCGAAGTCAGCGTCGTACACAAGGTGAGCGTGAGCCTGACCAAATGCAGGTACGATCTGTGGCATCTCTAGGCGGAACATACCGTTGTCATCTGTCAGTACTGCACCGTGGCTACGATCATCCCTTTCATGGCCTTCAGTGGTGTGAGCCCACATTTGTATGCGGCGACCCGCTAATGGTGCGCCATCACCTGCACGGCGAACGGAGCCAGTCATCCAGAATCCGCCACCTCCGATGCGCTCTACAACAGGCGCGCCTGGGCGAAAGTTGTTTGATCCACCGCGCATGGTCTTTGTGGCGGCAAGATCCACAGCGAACGCAGCGTGAGAGCCTGCGCCAGCGAGAATGGCCGTGCTTGAAGCAGCACCTGCTATGAGAAATTGTCGACGATTTTTGACTATCAGGCTCATATAATTATTCCTAAATATCTACAAAACATAATATTTGTGCTCGTCTACCGATGCGCCCACCACGAAAATGAAGCGTGTCATCGCCACCTAGCTTAGCAGTCGGCCAACGATGCGGCTGGACAGCCCCATGCCCCTACCTCAGAACATTTAAGACTACGGCTCTTTGGCAAGGTTCATGTTCTATAGCTTACGAAACTTCGACTTAATCAGCTTACAACCCACCCAACGGGTTGCAGCCTGTTCGGGCAAATCCTCAATGCGCCTCTTACTCAAGCATTGGGCTAGCCTCTAGTTCGAACTGGGCAGTTAGCCATTGCGCAAGCGCACTCGAGGAAGGTGTGCGAAGGTGTTTTTGCGGCTCTATGAGGCAGTAGCATTCGTCCATTTCAACGGATTGCTCAAAGGGCCGGACTAGGAGCCCCTTTGCCAATGCGTCAGCAACAAGACTGTCGTGCGCCATGGCTAAACCTGCTCCAGCCAGAGCAGCCCCTATCGACACAGAAAACGTTGAACACAGAGTGACAACGCATCCCGGGGGCAACACTTCATCCTGCGCGCTTAACCAGCCCTGCCAGGTGGCCAACACACCAGCACAATCAAACAATGGAATGGTTCGCCAATCCACCCCGTGTGCAATGGACGGAGAACAGACCGGATAGAACGTCTCGCGTGTCAGACGCGTGACCTGTGGTGCAAGCCCGAGCGCATCAACAGCGCCAAAGCGAATTTCCACATCAGCACGAGCCGCGGTTTGTTCCGGATCCCAGATCGGAGTGACAATATTGAGGTCTAGCCAAGGATGAGCGGCAAGCAAGGCGGGAAGACGCGGAATCAGACAAAACGTGGCAAATCCCATATTGCATTGCAAAGTAACCGAACGACCTGAAGGCATACCAGGAAATGCCGATGTGCCAGTTTGCAGCACTCGGAAAGCCTCTCGCACCGCTGGCAAATAGTTTGTTGCCTCCTCGGTCAACGTTAGAGAACGTGAATGGCGAATGAACAGCGGCTTGCCAAGAAAACTCTCCAGACTACGAATGTGCTGTGAGACCGCTGACTGCGTCAGGTTTAATTCATTTGACGCTGCTGTGAATGACAGGTGCCGCGCAGCTGCTTCAAAAGCGCGTAACCAGTTAAGTGGCGGTAACGCAGCATGGGACATCGTGGATTCCTGTGGCAGCATTAGAAACGCTAATGACTGGACGAAAAATACATCGTTTGTCCCAATACTGCAATCGGTCTAGCATCGGCTTATTGGTAAATGACTACTTGGAACATTTAAAGATGCAAGCGCAATCTACAAGCACATCAATACGCATCGATGCACACCATCAGGAACGTGTTGATCTTGCCGCAGCGTTTCGTTGGGCTGCACGCCTGAACTTTCACGAGGCGGTTGCCAATCATTTTTCCCTAGCCATCGACAGCGGCGGTCGACGCTTTCTGATGAATCCCGATCAACGACACTTCTCGCTGATTAAAGCCTCGGATCTGCTGTTACTGGATGTGGACGACCCTCTAACCATGCAAGGCGATGATGCGCCTGATATTACTGCTTGGGGTCTGCACGGCATGGTGCACAGACATTGCCCACATGCTCGCTGTGTTATGCATCTACATCCCATATTCTCAACAGTACTGGCGAGCTTGGCAGATTCAAGCATGCCACCCATTGATCAGAATACAGCGACGTTCTACCAGCGAGTTGTGATTGATGATGGATTTGGTGGCCTGGCTACTGAGATAGAAGGCGAGCGATGCGCAAAACTGTTAAGCGATCCACGTTGTAAGGTAATGCTGATGGGAAATCATGGCGTGCTAATTCTTGGAGATTCAGTAGCAGACACATTCAATCGCTTGTTTTATTTCGAACGCGCCGCAGAAACCTATATTCGCGCCCTTCAAACAGGCCAACCGCTAAGGGTATTAAGCGCTGAAATTGCTGAAAAAACTGCTTCAGAAATTGAGAGCTACCCGGGCCAATCGACAAAGCACTTCAACGATTTAAAAGAAATTCTGAATAATGAGGGTAGCAACTATGCACTCTGATAACCCCGCTTTGAACGGCTCCAACACAAACGCTAATAAAAAAACAAACAGCACTGATCAGAGACCTGAAAGCCTCGCTATTCAACTTGATGAGAAAGGGCTTTTTCTGTCCTTATCAACGGGCGTTTGTTACTTCAACTATTACTGGCTTCGCGATGCGTGCTCCAGCAACATTGATCCTGCCACCCGTGAACGTGTATTCGATATCTCTGGACTTCCTTGCGCTCCCTATCCGGCAGCGGTTAATTTGCAGAACGACAAGCTCATTATCGATTGGCGCGATGAACAACACCAAAGCGCACTGTCGCTGTCTATGCTGGACGAGTTTACTGCCAACGGTGGTCGAATACCCGATGTCGCCGATATACCGCGTCGTCCGTGGTATGCCGATGGTTATACAAAATTCGAAAGGTTGAAACAACACGATATTGAAACCGATGACACTGAAAAACAACGCTTTGCACGTGCTTTGATTGAAAACGGTGTTGCGCTTGTTACTGACATGCAAAACAGCGACGACTCACTGACAAGGCTTGCGACATCACTAGGCCCCGTGACTCCTGTGGTCGATGGCTATTACTTCGATGTGCGCTTATCCATTAACCCAACTAACCTAGCGTACACCGCCAATGCACTGGAGCTGCATACTGACCTGCCCAATGAAGAGGCTGCACCGGGCGTGCAGTTTTTACACTGCCGCGCCAATGATGTCAGTGGTGGTCTGAGCTTGTTCGTAGACGGAACAGCCGTAGCAGAAACCCTACGCAATGAAGAACCTGAATACTTCAACTTACTGAGTCAACACGATATTCCGTTTTATCGTAGACACACAACCTGGGACTACCGTGCCCACCAACGAGTCATCGAACTCGATGCGGCTGGCAATGTCTCGGGGCTTACCATCTCTCAACACTTGCAAGACAGCATGGATCTACCACAAAATTTGCTGGACGATTATTACCCTGCTTTGTGTCACTTCCTTCGCATGCTCCAAGAGGATCGATTTGTCTCACGTTTTCGTCTAGCTGCTGGTGAGTGTGTTGTGTTTGACAACCACCGAGTAGTGCACGGCCGTGAAGCTTTTGTCGCGACAGAAGGAGAACGCCATTTGCGAGGTTGCTATGTGGACAGAGGAGCACTTCGGAGCACCTACAGAACCTTGTGCAAACAGTAGATTGCCAAGAGACAAGCCCCTGCACGTATAATCTTGCTGCAAACTCCTCGTTTTTTAGAGCACATTCATGAAATACATCGTCATCATCCTTGCAGCGCTTGCCCTGTGGTTTCTCGCACAACAGTTTTTGAACCGTGGTAAGGCAGGCGAAAACAAACAATTGGGTGAGGCCTTCCTGAGCCAAAATTCTTCTGAAAATGGTGTACAAACTACCACCAGCGGCTTGCAATACAAGGTACTGGAACCGGGCACCGGTAGCGCTAACCCTTCGGCCAGCGATAGCGTCAGCGTTCATTATCATGGCACATTAATTGACGGCACCGTATTTGATAGCTCAGTGGACAGAGGAGCGCCCATTACGTTTGGTTTGAATCAAGTTATCAAAGGATGGACTGAAGGCTTGCAGCTTATGGTGGAGGGAGAAAAAACTCGCTTGTTCATTCCTAGCGAGTTAGCTTACGGCAACAGAGCCGCTGGCAAAATTGCTCCAGGCTCTACATTGATCTTTGATGTGGAGCTACTTGGCATCAATCCCAACTAGCTGAGCGTTCTACCGATTTTAAATCAAGTTCACTCAATTTTTCCAAAGAGCCACCTCCTGTGGCGCAAGTCCTCACATTGCCCTCGTAATAGAACAACCCATACCATGAGTAAAATCACCGTTAGTCTGGATGACATCCAAACAGTAGCAACAAATGCATTAGCTAAGCATGGGGCTCTTGATTGGATTGCGGTGGAGGTCGCCAAGGCAATACGCAAAGCCGAGGCTACAGGCAATCTTATCTGCGGATTGTATTATTTGGAGAGTTATTGCAAGCAACTCGTATCAGGTCGCGTCAACGGATCAGTGGAGCCTGTTGTCAGCATGCCAAAAACCGCCACGGTTAAAGTTGACGCAGCATTTGGCTTCGCACAATCGGCCTTTGCCAGAGCTCTGCCAAAAGCCATTGAAACAATAAAGACCACGGGCACTTGTTCGCTTGCTGTTTGTCACGCACACACCTGCACATCACTGGGATACTTTACCGAGCAGATTGCAGAGGCAGGCGTTATGAGCATCGGCTTCACTAATGCATCAGCGGTGGTATCTCCACCAGGTGGTACCAAAGCCGTCATTGGTACAAACCCAATAGCGATGTCAGTGCCAGCGCAATCTGGCGGTGTGGCTTTTCAATTCGACCAAAGCACCAGCGCTGTTGCATTAGGCAAAATAACGATGGCCGCTGCCGCTGGCCAAAGCATTCCCATAGGCTGGGCTGTAGACAGCAATGGACAGCCAACCAACGACCCTAACGAAGCGCTGAAAGGCTCTTTAGTTTCAACCGGTGGATATAAAGGGTACGGCTTTGGTCTTATGGCCGAGATGTTAGCTGCAGCCATCACAGGCAGCGTAAATTCTTTGGATGTGAAAGGTTTGAAAATACCAACAGGACAACCACACAATCTGGGGCAGTTTTATTTTCTGATCGATCCCACAGCAGTTTCTGGAGACATGTTCTGGGATCGACTTGCGCGCCTATCAGATGCAGTGGATGAACAGGAAGGCGCAAGACTGCCTGGAAGCGATCGCCAGTTGCCTGTCGATGTCAACATCGATAGTGCTGTGTGGGAGCTTGCACAGTCGTTAGCTTGAACGCAATAGAGTCTAGCCAGTATTCCTACACAGGGCAGCACAAATTGGGATTGAATCGATAACGAAGCAATCAGCCGTTCTGCAGCGCTTTATCTAACCAATACTGCAAGGCTGCTCCTTTGGAGAAATCAGGATTTGCCTGAGTTTCTGTTCGTATGGCCGTTACAAACCGCTCGTAATTTGAAGGCACCTCATTGGTGGTCACCTGCGTCCAACGCTCGATAAGCAGATCATCGTGCAAACAGACATTAAGCTGGCTTTGGTTTTTTTCGAATAGAACTTCCATACCGCCTTGATCGCCGTACAATCTTAACCGTAGATCATTGTGATGACCAGAGGCAAAACGGGTTGCGGAAACAGTCCCCACCGCTCCGTTTTCTAGCTCAGCATGCATGACGAAACTGTCGTTTGCATCCAAAGTATATTCGCCAATCTGATCATCTTCTGCCTTGTTAAACGTTTTTAAACGGCAACTGATATCCCTAGGCATACTGCCCGCCACAAAGGTGGCAAAGTCTAGGATATGAATACCGACATCTCCAAGCGCACCGTTTGACCCATGCGTTCTCGACAAGCGCCAGAGCCATTGGGGCTCAGTTTTCCAATCACCCCAGGCAGGTTGAGCCAGCCAGCTTTGCAGATAGGATGCTTCAAAATGCCGCACTTTACCGATAGCACCATCAGCAACCATGGCAGCGGCTTTTTGCAAAGCCGGTACTTCTCGATAAGTTAAATTAACCATATTGACTAAACCAGTCTCAAAGGCTAGTTGCGCCATCTGCTTTGCATGTGCTTCGTTAGCTGCAAGCGGCTTTTCACACAGCACATGCTTTCCAGCATGCAGCAACGCCATAGTGGTTTCATGATGCACGGCATCAGGTGTTACGTTTGATACGGCCTCGAATTGATCCCAAGCCAAGGCTTCATCCAGCGAACTGAATCTGTGTTCAATGTTGTGTTCATTGCAGAACGTTTCGAGCACCTCGGGCCGTTGCTCAACACCTGCGACCAGTTTGACATTGTCAATGCTGTTGTACTTCTGGGCATGTGTATTCGCCATGCCGCCAGTACCCAATATCAGCATACGTATAGGCATAACGGCACTCACTACTTGTACCCTTCTTCACCATCCTGATGCAGCTTTGGGCCACATTCCTCTATAGTCTCTAACGCGTTCTCAACTGGCGTGTTTGGCGCATCAGTCACGTTTGTGCGGCGTTGTTGTGGGTTGTACGCCCAGCGCACAGCGTTGTTCAATACCTTCTTGATATTAGTATCGTGATAGGTTGGGTAGGTTTCGTGTCCCGGGCGAAAATAGAAAACGCTACCTGCTCCACGCTTATAGGTAAGCCCTGAACGAAATACCTCACCGCCCTGAAACCAACTGATGAATACAGTGTCCATCGGCTCTGGAACGCTAAACGGCTCACCGTACATTTCCTCATTTTCTAGTTCGAAGTGATCAGGCAGATCTTCAGCAATTGGATGATTAGGACTGGTAACCCACAGTCTTTCACGCTCACCGGCCTCGCGCCAAGTCAAACCGCAGGGCGTTCCCATCAGACGTTTGAAGGGTTTAGCGAAATGCGAAGAATGCAACAATATTAAACCCATGCCAGACCAAACGTGTTCAACAACACGCTCAACGATAGCATCGTCGACATCACCGTGAGCAGCATGGCCCCACCACAACAAAACGTCGGTATCCTTTAGACGTTGCTCAGTCAACCCGTGTTCGCTCTGTTGCAGCGTGGCTGTGGTGGCCGATATTCGGGCGTCTTCGTTTAACCCGTCAGCAATACAAGTATGCATGCCACCGGGGTA
Organism: Granulosicoccus sp.; assembly: GCA_023300375.1. Taxonomy (GTDB): domain Bacteria; phylum Pseudomonadota; class Gammaproteobacteria; order Granulosicoccales; family Granulosicoccaceae; genus Granulosicoccus. Next base: position 16,633 of record JALZWO010000205.1, read on the forward strand.
GATATCGGCGACCACACGGTTAGTTTGATCATGAACATTTTCGCCCCAAACAACAGCTTTTATACTCAACGTATTGGCCTCAATAAATGGGTGGTCTGCTGATTTTACATCCAATACTTTGCAGCTTGCACGGCATTAGTACTTGCGGGCGCCCTCTTCCGTGGCCAATCGAGGCACCAAGGCTTTAACAAGATTGCTCATATCGAGTGTACCTACTGGCTTTTTATCGCGCATCACAATGTACGCATGCGAAGTATCTCCACCAGAAAGTGCAATCATGCTCTCCAGTGTATCGTCGTAATCCACTTCCCCATGTGCATTAGCTGGAATATCACCCGTCAACGGCGTCATTATTGAGCGAATGCGCAACACGCGAGCACGATTTATGTCACTCACAAAATCCTCAATATAGGGATCGTTCGGATTCAACAGAATGTGTTGAGGCTCACCTTGTTGAACGATGTACCCGTCCTTGAGAATCACAAGATGGTCAGCAAGCTTCAGCGCTTCGTCAAGATCGTGTGTGATGAAGACGATCGTTTTTTGCAGCTCCAACTGCAGCTCCAACAACAAATCCTGCATGTCGGTGCGAATCAGCGGATCAAGTGCCGAGAATGCTTCGTCCATTAACATTATCGGTGAATTGGACGTGAGCGCTCTGGCAATACCTACTCGTTGCTGCATCCCTCCAGAAAGTTGATGAGGGTAATGGCCACCATATCCTTCTAATCCAACTCGCTTCAGCCATTTATCAGCCTCTGCAAGGTATTTACTCTTCTTTACGCCTCGTACATTTAGCATCGTGCCCGCATTATCCAGAACAGTGCGGTGTGGCAACAATGCGAATTTTTGGAACACCATAGACATCGTGAGACGCCGCAGCTCTCTAAGCTTTTTTTCGTCATAGTCCAACACGTTATCGCCATCGACGGAGACCTCACCGGCGGTCGGCTCTATGAGTCGGTTGAGATGTCTGATTAGTGTTGACTTGCCAGAACCCGATAAACCCATGATGACCGTGATTTCGCCAGCACGGATGTCAATATTGATGTCCTTTAAGCCCAGAACATGTCCGTGTTCTTTTAACAGATCAGGTTTGGACGTCCCGTTGAGTACGTGTTGTAAAGCGGCCTCAGGATCGTCACCAAATATTTTGTAAAGGTCACGGATTGAAACCTTGATGTCGTTGGTCACTTTTATCGTCCTTTCAATGGGTTTGGATGCAAGACTTCAATGCCGCTGCGCAGCATTGACACGATCAAGCGCAGCTTTTGTCACGCGATCCAGAATTATTGCGAGCAAGACCACCCCAAAACCAGCTACAAGACCGACTCCCAGCTCAAGATTTCGAATGCCTCGCAGTACAAGCACACCTAGCCCAGGAGCAGATACCAGTGATGCAATAACAACCATTGCCAGACTCATCATGATGGTTTGGTTCACACCGGCCATGATATTGGGCAAGGCTAGTGGAATCTGCACACCAAACAATTTTTGCTTATTGGTCATGCCAAATGAATTCGCAGCTTCTATGACATCTGCGTCGACCAATCGAATACCCAGGTTGGTGAGTCGTATCACTGGCACGATGGCATACAGAATAATGGCAATACCGTAAAGCTTGGGTTCTGTAATAGAGAACAGAAAGATAAGCGGAATAAGATAAACAAAGGGCGGCAGCGTTTGCAGCATGTCGAGCACGGGGATAATCATGCGTTGTAATCGATCACTGCGGGACATAGCAATGCCTATTGGTACACCTAGGAGTACACACAGTGTGGCGCACACAAAAATGATTGCCAGAGTTTGCATGGAGTGGTCGTAGTGATCAACAAAGGCCAAAAACATCAGACTTAACATGACAAAACCAACCAGTCGCACTGAACGAGATGTTAGGAATACGATCACTGCAAGGATGGGCAACATAAGCCACCAGGGAGTGCTTTCAAACGTTGAAATAGATGATTCCAGTATCCAACTCAAAGGCTGTGTGAGCGGATCGAGTACATAACGAAGCACGTCCTTGATAGCAAGGAATCCATTTTCCACGCCTTTGGTGACGTCCCTCGATTGCCCTACGGCGGCGCAAGCGTCATGGAGCTCGTCAAGCGAGGGGAAAGGAATAGTGAAGGCTGACTGCTCCTGTTCGACACCAGTTTGAGCCAACAAGTCTGCCATGGATACGGGACCATCGCTGGTTTTATCAGCATCGCACCAATCCCGTAGTCCTAGTTTATCGAATGCAAAGTCGTAGTAAGCCATAAGATTTTATTGTCACCAGAATTACGAGGCCAGATCGGAGATCGACAGCCGCGATTGCTGCCTGACAACACGTGGGTAAGGAAGCTCCTCAACCAGCGTGCCGCCAGACACTATCGATAGGTCTTACTTGATTAGCTGAGCGAGCTTTTCACGCGCAGAATCATCGAGCCATTCTGACCAAACATCAGAGTTGTTGCTGATGAAGTGCACAGCAGCTTCTTCAGCTGAGGCGCTCTCTGCATCCTGCCACGCCAGTACGCTGTTCAACACATCGATGTCAAAGCTCACTTTGCCCATGAGCTCAGCGACCGCAGGCTCACGCTCTGCAAGTGCAGCTGTGGCAACCGTCAGAACAGGTGCTGGTGGAAAATCCGAGACAGCAGGATTATCGATGCCGGCATTACTGTTAGCCAAGTGAGCTTCTTCGTCGATTTCACCAATTTTCACTTGTACCATTGGGTACTTACCCAGTACGGCTGTGGGTGCCCAGTAGTAACCAAACCAAGGGGCTTCATCTTCGTAAGCTGAGGCAATAGAGGCGCCAAGAGTTTCACCTGAACCATGGTCGAACACGTCCATGCTATCGCGCAAGCTCAACGCATTAATCAGGTTGTCATTAACAATTCTGCAACCCCATCCGTCAGGGCAGTTGTTGAAACGACCACCGACAAGTTCAGGATTAGCCATAACACCTTCAATAGTTAGAAGCTCAGGATGTGCATCAGCCAGATATTTAGGAATCCACCAACCTTCAACACCACCTGGGTTAAAAACGTCGGTGAGGCGAGCCACTTTACCTTCTTCTTCAAGCTTACTGAAAACTTCACCCGTAGAGTTGAGCCAAAGCTCTGTAACGATGTCAGGCTCGCCATTTTCAGCCAATGACGCTACTGATGTCGTAGTAGCCGATGGCACTTTCTCTACTGTACAGCCGTATCCTTGCTCCAAAAGAAATTTGGACACCTCAGTGATGATCTGCGACGAAGCCCAGTTCATTTCGGTGATTGATACATTTCCGCAGGCAGCGTGCGCACCCGGTGCCGACGACAGCATGGCAATAAGAGCCAGCCCTGCATACAATTTTGCCTTAATCCTCAATTTCTTCTCCTTAGTTGTTTGTCCCTTCAACGGTAAAGTCTGGCGAGCTTCGGGGCATAGTGGGCTCGACACCGAGGTATAGCATAACCCGAAGTGGTTCAGCACACTAGAAATGTGGCTCAGCTCGGTAGTACGATTTGCTAACTCGCGCTGTATTCTCACACTGTTATGGCAGGCAATACTTACGTCACAGCGATCATTTGTTAGAGTACATCCAACGCAGGTTCGTTACAGAACGTATTCAGGTGCCGTGTGCATGAGTCTAAATGAGCTCTCAAAATATTAACAATGTGACACACGACTGTTCTCTAAGGCTCAGACCATGAGTAAAGAGGCAGCTATGCGCGAGCAAATATGCCTTTTAGCAAAATCCCTGTTTGATCGAGGATTAACCGGTGGCTCAACTGGCAATATCTCAGCGCGCACCCCAGATGGTGGATTGCTCGTAAGCCCAACAGGCACCAGTTTTGGCCGCCTCGACCCATCACGACTAAGCCACTTCAACTGCAATGGCGTGTTAATTGAAGGCGATCCTCCCACCAAGGAGATGCCACTGCACACGGCCTTCTACGACACACGCAGCAGCGCTGGAGCTGTCGTTCATCTGCACTCTTGCCATTCCGTTGCTCTGTCTATGATGCCAGATGCCAATGTGGACGATTTTATTCCTCCATTAACGCCATACAGCCTAATTCAATTAGGCCGAGTGAAATTATTGCCATTCTTCGTACCCGGTGACGCTGCTATGGGGGATGCTGTTCGCAGCCTGGCAGGAAAGCGTAGTGCGGTGATGCTAGCTAATCACGGCCCAGTGGTGGCCGCAAAAGATGTAGAAGCTGCCTGCAATGCCATTGAAGAATTAGAGGCATCAGCAAGGCTAGCACTGCTCACCCGAGGATTATCCCCGCAACAACTGACACCGGAGCAGGTTCAATCAGTGATAACAAAATTCGACATCGACTGGGACGCCTAGCAAACTGTCTAAAAGTAGATTGATCGCTCATTGTTTTCTTACAGGCCGCGAAATCGATTTCATCCAATACGCATGTCGTGCTAATCCACCAAGTTTTTAGATTCAAATGCCATTTAGGCTGATCTCACTCACAAATTAACAAGCCTGTAGCTTTCGATTTGCTAGCATTGCACAGACCAAGTTGCGGACCCCGCCCTCGCTGCGCTCAAGCACATCCACTCTCAGCTCGAACACGGCACTTACTCAACAGCAACGCTATGAAAACTCGATATTTGATCGTCCTGCTCTCAGGATTCTTCATATCGTCCTGTGGTAACGGCGTGTCCACCTCCGCATTCACTGCTGCATTATCGACTGATTCCGACTCCATCGGAGTCACAGAGCAGAACACTCTTGTTGGCAATAATGGCGATAACACCACTCAAAACGCAAATGAGCCGAGTGATGATTCTGAGCAGGACAGCACACAAAATATCGACATACCTAATAGACAAGACTCTGACAGCGAAATGTCGGATAGCGAACCGTCGAATAGTGAGAATTTTGTAGAAAACAATACGGAAAACGAAAACACAGAATCTGAAAATTCCACTGCTGCCAGCACAGTCACGACTCCTGATCACAATTTCACGTTGTCAGTGGACAACAACCGACGTGCACTCAGCGAAGGAGATTCTGTAGGCACACGCTTCACTGTTTCCGCTGTTATGGACGGAAACCAAGCGGTTGATATGACCGTGCGCGCGCTGTCTGCAGCAGTTGGACAACGCCTATCAGTTGATCTGCTAAATCAGCGCTTTGATGCAGAAAATACCAATACAACAGTCACCTTTTCACTGCCTGTGGGCATGCGGCCGCTTTTAGAACATGAACGCAGATTCGAAATAATGGCGAGCAGTGGCGATCAGGTGCGCACACTGGAACTGATCGTCGACATTATGCCGATAGCGGTTCCCGATATCTATCTCCTTATTGGTCAAAGCAACATGGTCGGTCGCACAGGTGACAACACTAAAGATGCATCAACTGGTGGCAGTGATGAAACACATCCACGCATACAGCAGCTAAACGTTAGCCGAAACGATCCTAATCTGTTTCAATCGGAAGAAGATTTTTCCAACTCCGACAACGCGGCTATTGATCCTCGCTATATACGGGCACAAGACCCACTACACGAACCACTAAAATCTAATAGTGATAGCAAAACTGGAACTACCATTGGCCCTGGCTTGTCATTTGCAAAATTGGCACTTGAATCAACATCACAAAATATCTATCTCGTACCTGCGGCTTGGGAGTCTTCAGGATTTTGTCGTAGTGAGGGTGCCGACGATAGCTTTGCCTGGAATGCATCACAGACCAACAACACATCGCTAGGCGGCAGTGGGTTGCTTGAACGAGCCTTAATTCGTTTACGCATAACCTTACGAGATACCAACGGTATTTTCAGAGGCATTCTTTGGCAACAAGGCGAGGCAGACTCTATTGCCACAGCCTGCGCCGATAGTTACGAGAATAATTTGAAACTCATGGTAGAGCGAATCCGCGCTGAAGCGCGCGAGGACGCTCGTGGCGAATCCGCACGCGGACCACAAGCATCTATTCCTTTCATTGTATCGACACAATCCAGAGGCGAGGATGAGCGCGGCGACTTTTCACGCTGGAACGATGACAAGCAAATAATTGATTCAGTGCATAGAAATATCGCCTCTGTTGTACCCTTCTCCGATTGGGTAAATAATGATGATCTGTTGCCACCATCGTACCCCTGCGGCTCAACCGGCTGCATACACTTTGGACCACTGGCAAGCCGTGAAATAGGACGCCGATTTTTTGAGGCTATGGAGCGTGTCTGGCAAAGCGCAGACCCATAGTCTGTAACACCAACAATTCAATTTCTCCACACCAGACTTGCGCTAAATCTTACTGTAGAGAGTATTCGTCGCTAGTTAAATACATTTTGATGTGCATAGACCAATCTAAATGCGCATACGAGGCACATCGAGAGGGTCTAAACGCAGTTCAATTAAGTAGGGGCCTTTCCGGTTTTTAAGCGCCACGAGAGCATCCTCTAGCTGCTCCCTTGAGCGAACTTCGAATCCGTCTCCACCTAAGGACTTTGCCACGTCGACAAACGATGGCCAGTGGAATTCTGTAAGACTTGGGTCCATCTGACGATCAACAAACTGAATGTGCTCCGCGCCATAAGCAGAATCATTGGCAATGATGACAATCAGATCAAGTTTTAGCCGTACGGCGGTATTAAACTCATTAATTCCGCCCATCATGAAACCACCGTCACCGCTGAATAAAACAACAGGCCGACCAGAGATTGCAAGCCCTGCGCCTACCGCTTCTTGTAACCCTAGCCCAATAGAGCCAAAGTTTACGGTGCAAACAAAACTACGTGGATTTGGAGCAGAGATGCGACACCACACCTCAGTCATGAAACGACCACCATCGGTGACCAACACTCGGTCTTTAGGTAAAGCCTCTTCCAATCGCTCAAGCGCGTGCACATAATTAACGAAGCCATCGGCTACTTTAGTTGATCCGATAGGATGTGCCGTTAATGTGTCAACGTCCAATTCTTGTGTGAAGCCACTTCCTGGAATGTCGGCCTCGTCCAGCCAGTACAAAATAGTCTCGGCTGCCAGCCCTGCATCAGCGACAAGCGCTACGTCAGGATGCAAACCACCACCGATCGACGTTGGATTAACATCTATCTGCACAATCCGCATGTCTTGCATCAGTTTGCCACGGTCTGTTGTTAAGTCGTGCAACGAGGTGCCGAAGCAAATAATGCAATCGGATAAAGCGATCAAATCGTAGGCTGCAGGTGTAGATAATGTTCCAAAGATATCAATATTGTAGGGGTGATCGTTGAAAAGACCTTTGGCTTTGAGTGTTGTTGCAAGTGGGGCCTCCAATCGATCAGCCAAACGCACCAACTGATCGTGAGCACCCACCGCACCACCACCGGCCAAGATCAAAGGACGTTTAGCTGCAGCAATCATCCCAATGGCATTGTCAAGAACATCCCCTTCCGCCACTCCGCCTGGTGCCGTGAACAAATCAAGTACCTGAAGTTCGTAGTCAGATTTTTCCCACATGAAATCAGCCGGCATGTTCAACACAATTGGACGACGCTCAACTTGGGCGCGATAAAAAGCTCGGGCTACGTCTTTGCAGACTGTGGCAGGACTGCGAAGTTGTTCGAAACCAGCCCCTGTAACGTTTACAACACTGCGCTGGTCAATGCTTTGCATGTGACGGGGATTATCTATCGGTGTGTCGCCCACCAAGATGACCAATGGCATGTGCCCTCGAGCTACTTCTGTCAGCGCGCTTGTGCAATTGGTCAAGGCAGGACCATGAGTAACCGTTGCCACGCCAACCCTACCTGACACGTGCGCATAGCCTGATGCCATTAGAATAGTGCTTCCTTCGTGCGCAGCAGGGATAAATCGACCCTCAAAATCGCGTACGAAACTATCAACCATAAATAGATTGGCATCCCCCATAAGCCCGAACATCGTCGTGACCCCGTGATCTTTGACGGCGTGAGCAATAGACTGGTAGACGTGATTTTGCTGGCTCATTGTTGCAACTGATCGCTTAGGTTATTTCCGAATTGAAAGAGGCACACACAAGCGTGGGCTGAGTGGTATCGAATCTGCGTGAGGTATAATAATTTAGATTTTTGGGTATATTTTTCTAAAATTGTTCTTATTTAACCAAACATAGGTAGTTTTTTTCGAAAAAAATATCTATGCAGGCAAAATCATGCTCGATAAATTCGAAAAGCTTATATTGAAGGCTCTGCAGCGAAATGCACGCGCTAGCACTCAAGAATTGTCGGATGTTGTTGGCTTGTCCCAATCGCCTTGCTGGCGGCGGGTCAAGCGGCTAGAGGAAGACGGTTACATCACGCGTTACTCGGCAATCCTTGATGGCAAAAAACTGGGCTTGCACGCATTGGCGCATGTTCAAGTGTCCCTACTCGATCACACCGAGACCTCAGTTGATGTATTCCAGCGCTTTATCGAACAAAATGAGCAAGTACTCGAATGTGCATCGACAACAGGCGGCTTCGACTACATTCTAAAGGTCGCAGCCACTGATCCGGAGGCCTTGGAGCAGTTCATCATGCACAGCCTTGGTCGCCTTGGGGTTGTGAGAACAACGACCACTATTTTTATCTTGCGACAATTGAAAGTATATGGAGCACTGCCCATCGACATATGAAGGCTATTGCGAATTATCCTGATCAGGCATTGGACAACTGAAGGCGGACACAAGCGTAACTGCCAAGGCTCTTACAGCCAAAAATTTAAAATACAGTGTTATCTTGGTTTATCGCTCAACATGACAAATTCGAAATCGAAAACATCCGCCCAACGAGGCGTCCACTGATCAAATAGGCTTGCGTCATTTGTCTCAACCAATACAAAACACCTATCTCCTTGATCCTCAAGCCAACTATCGATAAAAATCAATCCATCAGGAAACATTCTCCCTTTATCGTGGAGTCGATCAAAAACAAGCTGATCACAGTCAGGCTTAATTGTTTCTATAACCATGAATAACATCAACTGATCTCGGTGTTGTCGGCAAACAGCCACGAAAGACAAAATACTTCATTACGGTAATACAACTAAGCTAAATCGCGAAATTTTCATCCATCACCACTTCGAACCAAAAACTCAGCAGTAATAGGATAAGCAAGGCTTTGGGTAGATATCCAACGAGACGGGTCTGGAGTTGTACATACCGGTACGATGCACCAGCAATTTGCCTCAATACGCCTAGGGTGGTCCACTAGTTCAAGCCGCTTTGATGGGAGAAAAATTATTAAAGGACACTAATGGCTCACCTTTAGGGTTCACACTTCGAGCAGTCGGCATCAAAATAGTTCAGTTTATCGATGAACAGCTCGTCGCAATGGACAATTCATTCGCAACATTGATCACTGAGATACTGTTAATGACCAGATTTGCAATATTAGCTAAAATACAATCAGATGATACATCTTTTAGCCATATTCATTACCAACTACCTTGTCGTAAATTTGAAATTTATTACCCACAATTTCAAACCATATTCAGCATTTAAAATCAACACCCACCACAATTTATCAAATGATTTGCTTAAATATGCTGTAGTCCACTATACTCGCTTGCGCTGTAATACCCCACAGTATGGGGAAATTTTCTAACCATTAATTTTGCGCAACATTATAAATCATCAAGATTTGCCTTAAGCACAACATTAAATCCTATTTTCAACTCGATCGGTTATGAACGTTTGGATGAGCACTGACTGACCTTACTGAAATTGTAATTTTTTCATGTGCCAACTGCCTATCGCTCGTACTGCTATTTTCCAGCCATCTCCCAGACTGATCGCTGCAACACGTATACTCAAGAAACACCGGAAGCGAAGAAAAAACTCAAGAGCCTTTCGAATAACAGCTCTAGTTTTTTCCCCCGGAGCCTTATTGCTATGTTCTGAGCTATTGCGTGCAGATAACATCTATTCGATAGGAATAGAATACGGCAATGTTGTTGACGATGTCGAAGTCGTTCAATTACTAGTGACTAGAAATATCGCCGAGTGGTTTAACCAACGGATAGCTGACGCCAGCTCTCAAGGAATTGATACCCAACTTGCAATAACAACATTCCATTGGACGCACTCAGAAAACGATCTCTATGGTGCGTCAATCGGAGCACGGTTTATCTATAGTATGCATTCTTTGCAAATTGCAAAACTTACTCCTCATATCGAATACGCCTTAGGAACGGCTTTGATTTCAGACACTATTATTGGCACTCAAGATATGTCCACTGCATTTCACTTCAAGAATCAACTAGGGCTTGGATTTAGAACACAACACTATGATTTTTTTGTTCGCGCCTCTCATTTATCAAACGCAAGCATCAAGCAACCAAATGATGGATTGAACATCCTTACGGCTGGAGTGATATTCAAATTTTAGCTAATTAGCAAATGCTAAAACGAGCTAAGCGATCGTACTACTACAAGACGAAAAACAGCACATATTTTATTTGAACAAATCATCACGCTATCGATACATTATTAATTTGAATTAACATGTAATAACACAGCGGACGCCCTCGCTCTTCTCTCAATTACTGCTTAGCTTCTTTTTTAATAATGAAACATGTGCAGACCTCAGCCGAGGAGCGCAGAGCCGCTATAGGCCCTAGAAAGGTTTAAAGAATAATTGACATTCAATAAATCTATAGAATGGAGCTCTTGAAAGGCCAATGAAATCACTACGCCTAAGATACAAATTCATCACCATATTACTACTGGCAAGCTTACCAGCAGCATTTGCAACATACCTTCTAGCAAAAGAAACTTCAGCCTCAATTCACTTTGCGGATCAAGAGGTCGCAGGGCTAGAATACTTGCAATCATTAAAGAAACTGCACGAAAATATTACAAAACACCACGCCGCCTTTAGCAGTTCTTTAGCTGACACTCGCACAGGTCTAGCTAAAGTGCGTGAACAAATCGTTAGCGCTGAACAAGATATAGATGAGTTACATGCAAGACTGAGTGGGCGGTTGAATTTAGGTAACGAATGGTCCGAAGTACGCGACAGTGTAGAGCAGCTTATGGTCGCTACCAAAGGTCTCGATATTGATGCAGCAACAAGGCTACACGGCAATACGTTTGAAAAAATTAAAATTTTAAACGATGTAATCGGCGATAATTCAAACCTGATTCTTGATCCAGATCTTGACAGCTATTACTTAATGGATGCTGTCTTACTAAAGATATTACCCACACTTCATTTACTCAACATCTATCGAGTTGAGTTTACTGAAAATAGCGGTTTTATGTATCACACACCAAATTTGTATAAGTTGGAAAAAATAGCTTCAGCTGCCCAGCTATCATCTAACACTATCGATGTGGCAACAGGCCATAATCCACAATTGGCCACGTCTCTGAGCGAACCCAATACCCACTTTAAACAGAGCTATACCAACGCTCTAGTCGCACTGGAAAAAATTCGAGTGAATTCAACTCCCGAACTCGAACAGCGTGCCTACGACCTTACAGTTCAAGCCGAAGCTTCAGGCTACGCCTTATTTGATGAAGCCAATACACAATTGGCATTACTTCTTCAAACTCGTATAGGAGATGATGCACAGGCACGTAATATGATGGTGACCATCGTATTGACAACGCTTTTGGGAGCTATTTTATTTACATTCTTTGTAGGCCGAAGCATCGTCAACACAATAGTACGGGCCAAAACCGTGGCGGAAGCAATTGCCGAAGATCGACTAGACAATGACATTGTTGTAACAGGTAGTGATGAACTCGCACAGCTTATGAAATCACTAGCAGTCATGCAAAACAAGCTGGCCACTCGTATTAATGAGGAACGTAAGCAATTCATCGCCAACGAACGAATAAAACAAGCTCTGGAATGCGTGTCCAGACCAGTTCTTGTAACCAACGTAGACAGAAAGATCATATATAACAATTTAGCAGCTAGCCATTTTTTTGAAAAATATGAACATGTCATTCAACTTGAACTACATAATTTTTCAAGCAAGAAAATCATAGGTCAATCTCTTGACTTCCTCTGTGGAGAATTGGCAGAAACCACTATTGACTCCACGAACACCAACAGACACAATTGTGTTTTCGGCCAACGTAATCTGATAATTTCCACTAGCGCCGTGCGTGATGCAGAAGGACAAGTGCAGGGAAATGTGGTCGAGATACGCGACCGCACGCGGGAGGTCAATGTTGAACAGGCGGTAGGTAAAGATGTGCTTGGGCTGGTTGAGTCGGCTTTGCAAGGTAATTTATCGGGTCGTATCAACTCAGCAGGTAAGCCGCCATTCCTAGTGCCTGTTTATGATGGCATCAACGATATGGTACATATCTGCAATTCGGTAATTTCCAACGCTGGAGCATTGTTTAAGCACTTGGCCGGTGGTGACTTAAGTCACACCTGGGAAAGTGACCCTAATATTGAACTCAAGGGAGATTTCGAACAGTTACATACCGACGCCAATGCAACAATTGTACAGCTCTCAAAATTGGTTTCTGAACTTAAAGTCGATGCCGCTATTGTTGGGACTACCGCAGCTAAAGTTATCGCTGTAAACAAGCACCTTGAGGAGAATGCGGTTGCTGCATCACAGCAAGCAGATGGCGTGTCAAACGCGGTCCGCTCGATCTCTGGCAACGTTGACTCTATCGCCGGAGCCGCAGAGGCCTTGAACGCAAGCATAAAAGAGATTGTCACCAATACGCAACGATCTAGCAGCGTTGCCGTGAAGGCGGTAGCGTTGACAAAAACCGCTGACGAGCGGGTTGCGCAATTGGCAATATCCAGTCAGGACATAGGCGTGATGGTGAAGGTGATCAACTCTATCGCTGAACAAACCAATCTGCTTGCGTTAAATGCAACGATAGAGGCCGCTCGAGCAGGCGAAGCTGGCAAAGGATTTGCGGTAGTGGCTACCGAAGTTAAGGAGCTAGCAAAGGCGACGGCTAAGGCAACTGAAGACATCAGCGAAAAAATTAGAACGATACAACATGACAGCGATAGCGCAGCGGAAGGAATACAGGAAATCGACAGCATCGTTCAACAGATCAACAAACTACAGTCCAGCACAGCCACAGCGATGCAATTACAAAGTTCCACAACCCAAGAGATAAGTCGATCAATCAACACTGTTGCCACTGGCACATCCGGCATCTCGACCGAGATTAGTCAACTGACAAAAGGCACCGACGATACTACCAAAGCTGTACACCTAGCCAAAGATGAAACTTTAAAGCTCAATCAGGTGGCTGGCAACCTTCAACAACTGGTCAACAACTTCAACCTAGGAGCAGACCATAAGCCAATAAAAGACACGTGAACTCATACCACTTAAACGAGCGTGGCGCGTTATTCTGCATGACGCCTAGGAATAAACCATAGCAATCCTTTAAGCCCTCACCATACAAAAACAGACTAGAAATTTTATGTTAGCGCCTGTTAACATTGGCTTAATACAATTCTCTAGGCTCGGTATTACCATGCGCAAATACTTTCTTACATCATCAAACATGGTCGTTAGCACCGATCAGCTATGCACCAAAACAAATAAGTTACTTCGAAATTCACTACTGGCTACGGCTGTTGTCTTATTGTCTTCATGCAGTACAGTTGACAAAGCCAAGGATCCATTTG
>JALZWO010000206.1 GCA_023300375.1 Granulosicoccus sp.
AGAAGCGTGGACGCCCCCTCTGTCAGGATTGTTGCAGCCTCTCACTGAGAGAATTCTTATAATATAGAGAGGGCAAGAGAATGAACAAAGATGGGTTATTCCGCAGAACGTAAAGAGGCGGTGCTCAAGAAGCTAATGCTACCCAACAGCCTGTCAATGGCAGAGCTGTCAAAACTAGAAGGCATCAGCGATGCAACCCTGTATACCTAGTGTAAACAAGCCAGAGCACAGGGTCGACTTATGCCAGATTCAGACAACACACCTGACGATTGGAGTTGACGCGACAAGTTTGCAGCCGTGATGGAAACTGCCGCCATGTCACAGAACGACATAGCCGCCTACTGTCACCAGAAAGGAATTTATCCAGAGCAGCTGGTAGCTTGGCGTAGTGCCTGCGAGCAAGCAAACGACTGGAGCCAAACGTCGGAAAAAGAGCTCAAGGAGGCGACGCAGGGCGAGCGTAAGAAAAACAAACAATTGCAGAAGGAGCTTTATCAGCAGGCACGTAATGAGCACCCAGAACGCTGGAGTGGAAAACCCGTAACTGGACGCGCGATGAAACGACTACGTTGAACGCAGATAAACAGGAGGAAAAACTACAGAACGCAGCTTGAAAAAATGCTGCAACATTCTTGACAACCACCACCAAGGTCATATTGCAATTGAATCCCCCGACCGCTGTTGCTTTCCATGCCTAGGTAACGACCTTCTGAGTAATTTAATCTCCGTTCGAATTGCTGTGCTCTCTCAGGAGAACCCGTATCTCTAGAAGTTAGTGATAAATCCAAATCTCGTGTGGGTATTTTTGTGAACTTCCAGTAGCTGCCTCTTTTAGATTGATTTTTACATTCATAAGTCCCACTAAGTTGAATTGGGAACATAATGCCTTCAGGGAGCTTTGTGTGACGGGTACTTTCAGTTGCCGTCGCATCGAAAGGTTTCAGAATTATTTCACCACAGTTTCTGTGGGCGACAATTCCTTTAAGTTGATTGCCGTCATAGGTTACCCTTAAGGAAATAATTGCAGTGTTAGAAGATTTTTGAATCCACTCAATACCCTGCAAAAGCAGTTAGTCACCTTTGCGCCATATTCCCATAGTGTAAGTGCCGGCTGGAACCGGCTTGGCATCTTTTCCTGGTTTGAAATCAAACCGTGCAGTTTCTTCATCAACGATGGTAAGCGTAGCCACTCGTGCTTGGCTGGAGCAACTGTAGTTGCCACTCCATATTCCACTAAACTCTGCTGAAAAGGCGCTGCTAGGGCCAATCAAAACACCCAATAACACGAGAACTTTAATCAACCATAGAGCAGGTGAGCACTTACAATATCCACACTGAAGATTTGGCTTGTCTTTAAAATAAACCAAATCAACAAACAATGCCATCTTTAGCAATGAAGGCTATCCTGAATTTTTGACGTGATAGGTGGGTGTCGTTTGCCGACAGCTTCTTGCAACGTAGATACAAACCCCCACTAAGCCACAGCAGCTCGATAGTTCAAGAACGCCTGCGCGGGTAACGCTTGCTGTAATTTCCAAGTGATCGCCATCGGTTGTTCACCCACATGTGATACGTAGTCAGCAAGGCCCACGCACAGGTAGGGAGCTGTGCGCCCATAGTCATCTTTTTTTCCATGTCGAACAAACAAGGCTACTTGACTACCATTAGCACGATGATGGATATAACGCTGCCCAGTGACTGATGCTTCCCGCGTCCGACCCTGGCTCTCCCAATGAAATAATTCACGAGTAATTGCATAGTCACGATACATAGTGGATGGACTGAAATCACGGTCGCTTTTGTTTAACGTAATAAAGAACAGATCAATGTTGCGATTCTCAACCCACTTAACGCCTTCTCTCACCTGAGGTGGTTTCTCCGGCGAACCAACATCAAACGCTGCGAGTATTTCGTTGAGACTGTAACTGGCGTGTAGCAACAACGGGGCTTCTTTTCCAAAAACCGCCCTACCTGTCTGAACATCACGACTCGTGCAAAGTAGTTGTAGCATCTGCAGAAGTTCTTGCAGCAACGGCTGACAACCCCAAAGGCGCCTCCAACCTTCCTCAAGCGACAACCCTTTGCTTACACCCCATATCAGGTAATGAAGTTGTGTGGCAAAACGACGTTCTTCTTCGTTTAGCTTAGCCACAAGAGGTGGACTATCGGCACTAAGCCATTTTACGAAAAGCGCACGACGGTTGTCGTCGTCGATGTACAACATGCGGCCGATAGCCCGACCTAGTGTTTTTTCATGGTCACCGGGTTTCCCCTCTAGGTATCCGCTGGCCCGTCGTAACTCAGTATAGAAGTGGCTGCCTGTATAAATATCTGGAAGCTCTAAGCCAGTGGCTTCAAGAAAAGAGGCGAGATCCAAGTCGCCTAATGCCTTCGATTCTCTTTTTCTATCTGCCCAGCTAATGGGAATAGCTGCCCGAATGTTATCCAGAACTACTTGCTTGCTGATCTTGTCTAGTGTTATCGAACAACCCGCTGGCAAGAACGGGAAGTCGTCTTGAATTTGCTTCTCTACCTCCGGGCGTGTACCACCCAATAGTTTTCTGAAGCGTTGATCGAAGCGGAAGTCGGTTCGTTGGTGCCCCACAAAATCGAGTACCGTTAATACATCTTTGACCGAGTTCGCTCCATCTTCCGTTCGGCGTAAACCTCGGCCAAGCTGTTGGAGGAAAACTGTTGCACTCTCGGTAGGTCGTAGAAACAGAACAGTATCAACTTCAGGTATGTCAACGCCTTCGTTGAATACATCAACAGCAAAAATTACTTGAATAACACCGGTGCGTAGCTGATCTATTGCAGTTGCTCGCTCGTCTCTATGCGTTTCACCTAAGACAGCGATTGCATTCAACCCAGCCGCCTGGAACCGACTAGCCATAAATTTTGCGTGATCTACAGATACGCAAAATCCTAGCGCACGCATAGATGAGGCATCAGTCACCTTATCTTTCAGCGCTTGAAGTACCTTGCCAAGCCACACGTCGTTGGCCGTGTAGAGGTTAGTGAGCTCGTTGGTGTCATAGCCGCCTTTCACCCAAGACACATCAGATAAGTCGGTGCCATCAGCAATACCGAAGTAATGAAAAGGCGACAAATATTGTTGCTCAAGCGCATCCCATAATCGAAGCTCAGCGGCGATTCGCCCTTCAAATATGTCTGCTACGTTGACACCGTCTGTGCGTTCTGGTGTTGCTGTCAACCCTAGCAGCTCTTTAGGCTGAACCCAATCAAGCAAGCCCTTGTAGCTGGGTGCTTCGGCATGATGGAATTCATCAATAATGACGACATCAAAATGATCCTTAGGCAAGGCATTTAATGTACCTGCATTGATGCTTTGAATAGACGCAAACACATGTGTCCATTGATCAGGCTTCTCTCCATCTACCCACAACTCCCCAAACGATGCAGAGCGCAATGCGAGCCTGAAGGTATGTAAACTCTGTCGCAGTATTTCCTTCCTATGTGCCACAAACAACAAATTGGCGCGTCCAGTGTCAGCGTCCATTCTACGGCGCAAGTTACGGTAATCGATGGCAGCCATCACGGTCTTACCGGTGCCGGTGGCTGCGACAATCAGGTTGCGATGATGCCCTAACGTTCGCTCAAACTCGAGTTGTTCCAACAGTCCCTGCTGGAAAGGCTTAGGCATTAAATCAACGAACGAGAAATCGAACTCGTTGTTGCTTCTGGGCTGCGTCGCCACTCGATGTTGCGCCGCAAATTCTTCTGGGTCGTAGGGTACAAAATTGTCATCACGCCAGTAAGACTCGAAGGTGGCATCAAACTTCTCAACCAAAGCAGCATTGCCCACAACCGATGCACGAACGTTCCATTCAAGCCCAGTAACCTGCGCCTGATGTGTCAAATTCGAGGAACCGATGTAAACAGTGGTAAAGCCACTATGCCGACGAAATAGCCATGCCTTAGCATGTAGCCGAGTAGCGGTGCGATCGTAGGATACGCGCACCTCTGCGCCAGCGGCGCACAACTCATCTAAAGCTCGTTGCTCGGTGGTGCCTGTGTAAGTTGTGGTCATCACCCGAACTACGCCGCCCTTTTGTGTCAACTGACGAATATGAGGAAGAAGCTGCCGAACACCTGTGAAGCGGATAAATGCTCCAAGGATATCCACGCCATCTGCTGATAGCAGCTCTGACTCCAGTTGACCCACCAGCGTGGGTTCACCCGGTGCATTGGTCAGTAATGCTGTTTGCCCGAGCGCTATCTTCGGATGAGACACCGCTACTGCCTCACCTGTTGGCGTAGCTGCACGCAATGATGTGAGCACATGCGGTTTGACAAGGGCTACCACTGAATCATCACAGGCTTGCAGCTTTGGCAATCGTGCGCTCAAGTGATCAATCAACACATTGACTAAGTCAGCTCCAGCGTTCACCCGCTCCTTATCTGGGAATGCAGATATGGCACGATGCAGCACCGAGGCCATTAAGAGTGAATAGTATTCGGCAGCCTCCGAGGCGTCCACTTCATTTGCCACACTGACAAGATCAGTGTTCGTCAAAGCCTGCTCAACAGCTTGTGTAATTAGCGTGTCGTAGGCACCACGATGTAGTTTCACTTGGGAAGCTCGACATTGGAACGGTAGCTGCCAGGGTACGACAAGAACTCAATAAAATTACAAACCAAGTGGTTTTTCCTCAAGAGAAGTTTAAGATTGCAGCAAATAAGAAGAACGGTACGGCCAGCAAAATGAACGTTGTATAGAAATTGAGCATTCCTTCCATAATCAGGAAAGGCTCTTAGTGTTTTATCACTTCCCTGCTTCCAAGGAATACCTTTGTGTTAAAGACTGCGGTAATACACCCCACTATCATGGAAGTGCTGGCGCGTTCAGGCCACTTCGCACAGGTTGTCATTGCGGACGGTAATTTGCCCGTCGGCGCGATGACAGGCCCTAACTCCACCACGGTGCATCTCAACTTTCGTCCCGGGCTACTAGATGCTCTCACGGTGCTTGAAGGCATACTGGAAGTCTGCCCTATTCAGGGTGCGATCGTGATGGAAAAGCCTGCAGAAGCAAGCGCAGAAATACACGATGCCTATAAAAAACTGCTCGGCGATGTCACGTGGGACACCTTAGAGCGTTGGGCGTTCTACGAAAAGATCAGAAAACCGGCCACCACATTGATTATTCAAACGGGTGAGCAACGTCGCTTTGCGAATTTAATTCTGACCGTTGGTGTGGTGAAAATGGCTGAAGAAATAGGTTTTTAGCGACACAATAGTATTCACTAAAAAGATGCGTTTAGAAAAAGGAAATTCGGAATTATCAGGCTACCGTAAGGCGAATGATTCGCAGTGCATCGGTGCGGAAAAATCACCTAGTCGCGAGTAAGCTAAAAATTCTTGAACTACTAGAGTTTGCCCCCAGTATGCTCTTCTTTACATAACTGCGAGAGCACCTAAAGTGAACCCTCAAAAGCTGGCCTCGGGAGCTGTCTTCCCCAACATCACTGTGCCTAAA
Organism: Granulosicoccus sp.; assembly: GCA_023300375.1. GTDB lineage: Bacteria > Pseudomonadota > Gammaproteobacteria > Granulosicoccales > Granulosicoccaceae > Granulosicoccus. The sequence continues at coordinate 5,501 of JALZWO010000206.1, forward strand.
CTGGGCGGTGGCGAAATCACTCTGGGTAAGCCTGCTGCTCCCAATGATTGGCAACTAGTCATTATTTATCGTGGCAAGCATTGCCCTTTGTGTACTCGATTGTTAACGGAGCTCAACGACTCTTTATCTGCGCTAAGCGATCTGAAAGTAGATGTAGTCGCAGTCTCAGCTGACTCCGCAGAAAAGGCGCAAGCGCAGATTGAGCCGTTGGCTGTGGGTTACAGCGTTGGTTACGATTTAAGCCTCGAACATATGACGGAACTGGGTCTGTATATCTCTAACCCGCGCTCACCAGAAGAAACCGACAGGCCTTTCGCTGAACCGGGTGCTTTTGTAATTAATGACAAGGGCGAGCTACAACTGATCGACATCTCCAATGCGCCTTTCCTCCGACCGCATCTACCGAGCGTGTTAGCAGGATTGGGCTTTATCCGTAATCCTGAAAACAATTACCCGATACGTGGCACATACAGCTAGATGCTTTAGTGTTGTAGGAGGTATTTGTGTAGCTCGAATCAGCTATTTAGCCTACGGGGCATAGGGACTACAAACCGCCTCTTCCTTGGCAGTTTTGTAGATCCCTTGCTTTACCCTAGTGCTGCATAAATTTTATAGTCGCGGTACTGCGACTGTTGCATAATGCAGGTATATATTGACATTTACCTACTATATGCAACAATATACAGAAATGGGAACCTCACAACAACGTGTCTTAGATCTCGCTGCAAAACGCGGTCTTATTCGCCCGCGCGATCTCGCTGAGCATGGCCTACCCAGTGTCACGCTAACGAGAATGGTTCGCCAAGGCTTACTAAACAGGGTGGGCCGAGGACTTTATGCCATTCCTGGACGTTCAGAGTCGGAGCACGGTTCGCTCGCAGAGATAGCACACACACATCCGCAGGCCATTTTCTGCCTACTCTCGGCACTGCGTTTACATGATCTTACTACGCAGGCACCCTTTGAAGTTTGGCTCGCCATTCCCAACAAATCGCGCCCACCAAAAATTGATTACCCACCGCTTCGAATCGTGCGTTTTTCTGGTGTGGCACTGACTGAAGGGATCGAAGAGCATCAGATTGATGCTGTAACTGTGCTAGCTACCAACATTGCTCGTACAGTCGCCGATTGCTTCAAATTTCGTAATAAGATTGGTCTCGACGTCGCTTTGGAAGCACTGCAAGAGGCATGGCGCGAGAAACGCGTGACTATGGACGAACTATGGCACTATGCCGCCGTCTGTCGCGTGACCAATGTGATGCGACCGTACATGGAAAGCCTGCCATGAACGAGCGCAATGTAGCAGCCTCAGTACGTGCTCGGCTGCTCAACCACGCTAGAGAAACAAAACAAGATTTTAATCTCGTACTAACACGCTACGCTATTGAGCGCCTTCTATACAGACTTAGCCTATCAACGCACGCCAATAACTTTTTATTGAAAGGCGCGCTGTTGTTTGACTTGTGGTTCGACATTCCTCACCGTCCAACTAGAGATATCGACTTACTTGGATTCGGTTCGATAGAATTGCCAGACATTGAAAACGTGTTTAAAGACATCTGCAGCCTCGAGATCAATGATGGTGTAGTTTTCCTTGCACAGAGCGTGCGTGCAATTGAGATTCGCTCCGATGCGAACTATTCTGGTGCCAGAGTGTTGTTGTTGGGCATGATCGAGAATGCACGCTGCCTGATTCAGATCGACATCGGTTTTGGTGATGCGGTAACACCGGGACCAGAATATGCACAATACCCTGTAATGTTCGAGGAATTCGAAGCTCCCCAGCTCCGAGCGTATCCTCGCTACACAGTGGTAGCTGAGAAATTCGAAGCATTGACAGTTCTTGGAATTGCCAACAGTCGAATGAAGGATTATTTCGACTTATGGATATTTTCACGCTATTGCGATTTTGAAGGTGACGTTCTTCGACATGCCGTTCAAGCTACTTTCAATGCTCGCAATACAATATTAACCAGAGAAACGCCTTTCGGCCTTACCTTGGCATTTGCACAAGATGCACAGAAAGATACACAGTGGCAGGCATTTCTTCGTAAGAATGAACTTGAAGCACCCACACTGAATGAGATTATTGAAGCGCTAGTTATCTTTATGCAGCCAGTTTTTGAAGCAGCTAGTGATAAATCAGTGCTCAGCACCTATTGGCACGCCGGGGGTCCTTGGTCAGTAGATCGTTGAGATATAACTTGGGGTGGGATCCACACGCCGCAGCGAACTATCACAGGACTAGAAATCATCCGACGATTGGGTTAATCCAGGCTAATGAGGTATTTCGGAAAACATACATCTCAGAGCGCCGATACGCGGCACATACAGCTAGATGCTTTAGTGTTGTAGGAGGTATTTGTGTAGCTCGAATCAGCTATTTAGCCTAACCTTATCGGCACTTACTACAGCGGTAGCAAAATGGGCAACAATGACTGACTACATCATCGGCTTGGACTTCGGTTCAAGCTCGGCACGTGGCGTTCTGATAGAGGCGGCAACGGGGCATGAGCTCGCCTCCCACAGCCATGACTATCAACACGATATATTGTCGTCCTCCTTGCCCAACGGTTTGTTGTTGGGCAAAGGGTGGGCTTTGCAGGTAGCTACAGATTACCTGGATGCTGCTCAGATCATTCTGTCGACAATTGGGCGAGGTCGTAACGTATTGGCGTTAGGACTTGGTTTCACGGCGAGCTCACCGATGCCGACAACGCTTGAAGGAACACCGCTGTCAACCCTGTATCCAGACGATCCACACGCCTACGTAAAACTGTGGAAACACGGTGCAGCGCAGCCCCAAGCCGACAGGATCAATAAAGTAGGCGGCGCCTACTTGGATCGGTTCGGTGGCAAGCTCTCTGGTGAGTGGCTGTTGGCCAAAGCCTTGCAGATTGTGGAAGAATCACCTGATAGCTGGAACAGAACTGAACGTTTTATAGAAGCCGGTGACTGGCTTGTGTGGCAGCTAACAGGCAATGAAGTCAGAAGCCTTGGGTTCGCAGCCTACAAAGCACAATACGACCCTGAATCCGGGTATCCGAAAGATAGTGTTCCAGGACTTGAGTCGCGTTTGAATAAGCCGCACGCTATAGGCTCAAAAGCTGGCGATCTGTCTGCAGACTGGCAGGCAAGAACCGGAATAGAGGGTACTTGTAGCGTGGCTGTAGCCGTGATTGACAGCCATGTGGTGCTGCCTGCCATCGGGGCCGTGGAGGATGGTTGCTTTGTCGGTGCGCTGGGCACCTCGGCGGTATCGATGATGTTAACGCGTGAGTATCGTCCACTGCCCAAAGGCATCGAAGGCATGGCTCTCGACGGTTCGATTCGGGGGCTCTGGTGCTATGAGGCCGGCCAGGCAAGCTTTGGTGACACGCTGAGTTGGTTTGTTCAGATGTTTGCGCACAGGGATAATCTTGACAATAGCTTCGATTACTTCAATGAGGCTGCAACTCACATTGCGCCCGGGCAAAGCCGATTGCTCGCTCTGGATTGGTGGAATGGCAATCGAGTGCCGCATGCCAATTCATCGCTGAGTGGCCTGTTACTGGGGCTTACCAATCATACTGAGCCCGTAGAGATCTATAGAGCACTAGTTGAATCACTTTGTCTGGGGATGCGTCAGGTTTTCAATCTGTATGAGACAGGTGGTTTCAGCATCAACCGTGTGGTTATGACCAGTGGCCTGGCAATGCGTAATCCACTGGTCGTTCAGATCATGGCGGACGTTCTTGGTCGCGATATCGAAGTGCCAGATATGCCTAACCCGACTGCTCGGGGTGCAGCCATCCACGGCGCAGTGGCCGCAGGACTCGTCAAAGACTTTGCCGAAGGATCTGCACGATTTGGTGCAAGAACAACACAGACGTATCACCCTGATATGAGCGCCTTTGCGGTTTACTCAAGGCTGTTCAAGCAGTACGAGGCACTTTCCAACAATCCTGATGTTGCTGCCGCTATGAAGGTGCTTAGTGAAATACAAGTGGACGAGCCTAAGGGTTTCAAAACATGACAAATAGCGTAAAAGAGACGTTGAGGGTGTAAGGTGGCCATGTGGCATTTGAACGTTAAATTCATAGTCCTTGAGGACAATTGAACACTGCTTGGGTCCAACGCAGAATCAGTAGTGTGCAACCGTGTACACAAAGACAGGTAGAATCCCCCATCCGATAACTCAAGTTATTCGGGCATTCATTTTTTTGTATAGCCTTACAGACCCTTTGCGTATGCGCTTATCGGTAATATTTATATTTATCACTATCGTGCTCGACTCAATGGGCATCGGCATCATCATGCCGGTGATGCCTGATTTGATTCAAGAAGTGGGTAATGTTGACTTAAGCAAGGCTGCCTTGTGGGGCGGCACGCTTACCGTTGTTTTCGCCATTAATCAGTTTTTATTTTCACCTATCATTGGTGGAATGTCTGATACCTATGGGCGTAGACCAGTGCTGCTAGTGGCGTTGTTCGTGATGGCGCTCGATTATTTAGTCATGGGCTTTGCCCATGCCATGTGGTTATTATTCTTAGGCCGTTTTGTTGGCGGTATAACAGCAGCAACGCAATCCACAGCGTCCGCTTACATGGCAGATATATCCACTAAAGAGGATAAAGCCAAAAACTTTGGACTACTTGGCGCGGCATTTGGTGTTGGTTTTATATTGGGCCCTATAGTCGGTGGATTGCTCTCCGAGTATGGATCTCGAGCACCCTTTTTTGCAGCCGCCGCTATTGCTTTTGTCAATATGTTGTTTGGTTACTTTGTTTTGCCTGAGACAGTCACCGACGCTACCCGTAGAAAATTTGAATGGCGACGGGCAAACCCCTTTGGCACTTTCAAGCAGATGAAACAGCTTCAAGGGATGTTGCCCATGCTGTTTGTATTTCTACTGCTCAGCATTGCGTTTTTTGTGTACCCCTCTATCTGGGCATTTTTCGGACGCGCTCAATTTGACTGGGATGCTCGCATGGTCGGGATGACACTTGCAGCGTATGGTTTGGGCATTGTCATTGTGCAAGGATTTTTGATTCGTCCCATTCTTAAACGCTTCGGTGAAAAGAAAACTGCACTGTTTGGTATGTGTATGCATTTACTCACTTTTACGGCTTATCAGTTTATGACTGAAACATGGCAGGTCTTTGCCTTCATGCCGCTCAGTGTTTTTAGTGCAGTGGCAGTTCCTGCGTTACAGGGTTTAATGAGTAATAGTGTTTCAGGCAACTCACAAGGTGAGCTTCAAGGTGCGATGGGATCGCTGACAGCGTTGGCAACCATAATCAGCCCGTTAGTGATGACTCAAGTATTTAGTTATTTCACCAATGAGAATGCCCCAATCTATTTGCCATCAGCGCCGTTTCTCGTATCGGCATTCGCTATATTGGTGGCACTGTTTATGTTTCGCTCATGGAGGCCACAGCAAGAGGCAGTAGCTGATAGCATTGGTAAATCTTGAGTATCCGGCAGCGAAAGCTCGCCTGCAATCGGGTTTGCTGCAAGTAGATTACCGAGTTACGGAAGCTACTTCTTTGACAATGATACAGGCCAGGTACGAAAAGCCATTTCCGGCTATACGCTAAAGCAAGGCTATCGCGGGACACGCAGTGATACCAAACTGTGTGTACAGCCGTTCATTTAGGGTTCATATCGGCTAAAAACGTAGGTCTGGAAATTATTGTACGCACACTGAGAAGGGCAAGGCAAACCGGCAAGAATGGCTTCTAACGTGCTAGTTTTGCCGTATAAACTATTTATTTTCTAACTGGCATAACGGGGCTTTGTTTAAGAAGTTCCTATCTATAGATCCTTTCTAGAACCATACTAGAGGTTGCTGCGTACGAATGTAGCTGTTTGCATTTCACGCAAAACCTACGCGCTGCATAGCGCAGAGTGCTGATACTTACTTTACGTATAATTCATAGTCACGGCACTGCGATTGTTGCTGGCTCTGATCTACTGCCCAGTGCATCTATGGCAACCAATGTGTAAACATGACCGACACCTTCTGCACGGGTGTCGTCAAAGTAACTATTGCCCGGGGAGGTACCGATAACTATGCCGTCGCGGATCACTTCCGTACTAACAACATCGGCATCTTCAATCGCACGCACCCAGAAAAGTTCGGCAGCAGTGCTGGAATACACGGTTGCGCTCACCGCTTACGGGGAAGGGGTTGTATTTCCTGCATTGATGCCAGGCAATTGGACGGTGCTCGCTGGCGATCGGCTGCCATCGGGTGCTATCGCGATTACTTCATAATTAGCTGCTGCATCGGGGCTGAGTGCTGTATCAAAATGGCTTGTTCCGAAAAAGGCTGAGCGTAACACCAGACCGTCTCGCTTTACTTCATATTGCAGCAGTGGATTTGTCGCACGGTCCCAGAACAATTCAGCATCTTTAAATGAGTAACGGACAACACAGAGGCTGGCTGGCGCGGCAGGCGCATCAGGATTGTTGCCACCACCATTATCATTATCACCGCCTAGCGCTGGCAACACAATGGAGCTGGCACTGGAGCGACTGCCATCAAGACGCACGGCAATGATGTCATAGCTTGCACCACTGTTCTCTGGCCGCCTTGAATCGTAAAAACTGATACCACTTTGCGTGCGCACCAGCGTACCATTACGGAAAACCTCGTACTGCAACGATGCCTCATCGGCTCTGTCCCAAAACACCTCTGCATCGAATGGCGAATAGCGCGCAACTGTTAAATTCCTTGGCGGTTCAGGCGCATCGTTCGGGTTGTTGTTATTGCCAGGCACGTTAGGGTCGGCTGGCGTGTTGACGCTAAAGGTACCGGTCGCACATTGAATGTGAGGTCCGTCATCCAGCGCGAGATTGTCAAAATTGCTTTCTATCAGTACGTCACTGAATAATTGATACTCGTATGATTATCCCGGTAATACAGTGCTATCTACGTATGACAACCCTTGCGTACGCCCTACTATTTCTCCATCACGAACCACTTGCAGTCGTTGCAATTGTGGGTAATTAAAGTTGTCGCTCGTTGGGACAATAAAAAGCTCCAGTAGATCTCCTCTATACACCTCAATTGAAAAACTCTCGATAAGGCGTTGCACAGGCGAAAGTTGGCGTACTTGGGTAGACAGTACGATCCCGTTCGCATCCATCGCCCGCACTGTCACGCGTACAGCAGCACCCTGAGTATCATCTGCTAGGTCAATCTGTGTCTGATCCGCAGATACTTCGATTATAAATCGTGTATCAAATTCGATACGGTAGCTTGCTGCACCCGAGACGTCTCGCCAGAGCAACATCAACTCAGTCGGGCTACGCCTGACACCCAGACCCAATACATCGATCCCATCGAGGTTGCGTGAGCGACCGGCTACGTAAGGAATATCTTGCCCGGTTGTCCAGAAGAAGTCATCAATACCGTCAAGATTGATATCACCCAGTTCAGGCGATGATAGTGATGGTACGGCTGAACCAAGATCAAACGCCACACCCAGCAAACCATCAGCCTCATCGATAGAGCGAATCGGTGGACGTTCTCCCGGTGTTCCGAAAAGTGCATACCATGCCTGTCGTTGAGGGCTTAGGCGTTCTGCCTGCAACAACGCCAGAAAGATTTGAAAGCCCCGTAGCATGGCCAATGTCATCATAGCCATCACCATTGACATCACCTACCGGAAGAATAATTTGGGCGATACCCCCGCTTGGAAACCGTTACTGCCATCCAATGCTGCTGGATCGATTTGCACACCACCATTAATGGTGCCAAAAATGACGCGTGGCGAATTGTTGAATATGCCACTGACGTTAATAAACAAATCAATCAGCCCGTCACCGTTTACATCGCCGATACGGCGAGGCTCGGAAAACCCACGCAGGTTTCTAAATTGGCAGTCACCACTTGCTGAGTCTGGTGTATCAACAATGCGTACCAGAGTATCAAGCTCGGTTCGGGTGAACGCGAAGGCAGTAGTTTGTGTGGATAGCCATACAGCGACACCAGGACAGGAGTTAGTATCGGTGGAACTGATTTCGATTATGCGATCGCCCAATCCGTCTCCGTCCAGATCACCCATTGCCCGGCTCCGTGTCCATACACCATCGACCGTAATGCGTGCATCATTTCGGAGTTCTTAGCTGTCGTTGACAACATCAATAACGGACGGAAAGGATGCGTGAGATGTGCCTATGACACTGAGGAGAACGGCTGTCGCCATTGTCCTAGATCAAAGAACCTGCGACGCATGATTGCACGTGCGGAACAACTTAGGCTGTCGATCTGGCAGTTGCAATAAACACTTGATACCCATGAAAATTTCCTTGATAGCTTAGTTTCGCGAGTCTAGCCTCTAATAAATACACCACTGACCTTCTATCCTAAACGCGGTTCATGGCTTTAACCAACTGCCCAAAGGTATCTATAAGTTTGGCATCACACCAATAAATGGTTCCGGTAAAATTACCCAGTCATTCTTTACAAACTTGAGTCGGTCAGAAATAGTTCATACGGTGAGATTGTTGGGATACTAGGACGCTTTACTGCACTCAACCTGTTCATATAGTTGGCATTGCAATAATCCCATTCCTCATTGGGCTTATCAATAGAAATTCACTCATTAAAATTTATTGCAGTAAACGTCTGCAGAAATCTCTACTTATTGGTTTAGTGGTTTTAGGGGATGAATGCATTATCTTGAACAGCTATAACGTAATTGATCTGAACTTCCTCGCAGTATAATGAGAAGCGCTATTCACTTTGCAACATCGGCAATACTGTAGTCACGTTTCTTCACATCAGACGCCGATTCTTTTTTCAAATTCTTTTACAGTAGGATAGTTATACGCCAGCCTTTTCTCAAGCTACGTCTTACTCTAACTCCTTGGATAGCACCATGATCGCTCGCCTCATCCCCTGCGTTAAATCTATTTGTGTAATGTCAATCTGCGCGTTGCTCGTGGCGGGTTGTTCTGGTTCTATTGGCACAGCGTCTAGCGAAGGTAGTGATGCAACTGTTGAAGACGGTATTAATACCAATGCAAACGAAGCTACCGAAGATCAACAGAACGCTCAAAACCCAAATGACAATTTAAGTGGAAGTAATAATCAGCAAAACAACAATGCATCTACTGAATCCACAGATACTTCAGACAACACGAATTCAACCGAAACATCAATTCTTGAGTTAACACACGCTACCTTCAACATTACCGTTCCGGTTTTTGTTTCGGATTCACTTCAAGTTCGACTCACCTGGGGTGATACCGATATTATCGGCAGTTGGGTTTCGGATGAATCTTGGGTAATCGAATCAGACTTACCAACAAATACGAATAACCTGCTTACTGTCATGTTCAATTATGACAATGGAGCAATTGCTTTGGGCAGTGTCGAAACTAACTTTGCAACCGGAACACAAGCTACGCAAACCTATACCATTTCAGCGGATGATTTTGACACGGCTAGGTGGGATAACGATGGGGATGGGTTTAGCAATCTGGATGAATTACTCACCGGCACAAACCCACAAGCGATAGATGCACCGCTTGCTCTACAGGCCTCACTAACGCTCGAACCGGGAAGCATCGTACGTATCAATTGGCAAGCATCCCCTAGAGCAGATTACTATCGCGTTTTTGAAAGCCCTCATGGTCTATCGGTATTAACTCAGATCAGCGATGATCTTAATGCTTCAACTGAGGAGTTCAGTCTCAGAGTACCGCTGCATAAGCGTGCAAACGCAAAGTATATGGTGCAAGCATGCAATACCGTTGACTGTACAGATTCAACCAGTTTGCTCGATATAGGCACCTTAGAAGATGCACTTACTTTCGTGACGCCAAATCACATTGAAAGTGGTGATCGATTTGGAAATTCCGTTGCGTTTAGTGCTGACGGCCAAACCTTGGTGATTGGTGCACCTACAGAAAGCAGCGCAGCCACCGGAGTGAATGGGGATCCATTTGATAACTCACTGGCAGGGACGGGGGCAGCTTATGTATTTGTGCGCGTTGATGGTCAATGGCAACAACAAGCTTATTTAAAAGCGAGCAATGCAGGCCAATCAGATCAATTTGGTTCAGCTGTTAGTGTTAGTGCCGATGGCAATACCATTGCGGTGGGGGCCTATGGAGAGGCCAGTGCATCCACTGGTATAAATGGCAATCAGACTAACAATTCATCATTTAGAGCAGGTGCGGTTTATGTCTTTGTGCGAAGTAATGATGTTTGGACACAACAGGCCTATGTAAAGGCTAGCAATACTCAACAAGACAATTACTTTGGTCGAGCAGTTAGTTTGAGCGCGAACGGCAATACGCTAGCCGTCGGCGCGCACGATGAGAAAAGTGATGCCACTGAAGTTAATGGTGATCAAACACAAAATTCTAATCGTAATTCTGGTGCTGCCTATCTATACACTCGCCAGAATAATCTTTGGTCTCAGCAAGCCTATTTAAAGGCGTTCAGAGAAGGAAGTGACGCCTGCTGTTTTGGCGGACTTGGCACAGTGCTAAGCCTTAGTGCCGATGGCCAAACCTTAGCTGCAGGAATGCAATACCGAAGCGAGCGCGCCATCATATTCACTCAAGTAAACGAAAGCTGGCAACAAACTGCAACCATTGAATCCCCCAATCGACAACTTGATGGAGATTTCGGGGAAAAATTAAGTATCAGTGGAGATGGTCAAACTATCGCCATTACCGCTGTTGGTGAGGTCCCAATAGACGAGCAGGGAAGTCGGATCATTGGGACCGAGGAAGGCGTAGCCTATGTATTCACTCTTGAAGAGGGTGAATGGCAAGAGCAGGCTTACCTCTATATTGAAGAGCACCCCAACGGCCGACGATTTGCTCTAGATACGGATATAAGTTCAGACGGAAACACAATGGCAGTAACGTTCAATGCTAATCGGATATACATTTACACCAGAAATGAAGGTACTTGGACCAATGTTTCGATACTGCCTGACACCACCCCAATTCCATCACTTTCTATTAGCCATCCTAGATTCAATGGAAACGGTGATTCCATGGCGACTACCGGGGGTAGACCCTCATTAGGTGAATTCGGTGCTTATTTATTTTGAGCATTCGCATCGCTACAACACTAAGCAGTTTTCAATAGCTACAACAGGGCTTATCAACATTGCTGTTGTCCTGCGTTGCGAAGCACCTGGAGGCCTAGGTGTGTTTGCAACGCATAGATGCCACCCAAATAGTCCCCGTGATCAGCATGGCGTATTAGGGGCCCCGTGCCGATAGAATTAAACCACTGGATTGTCAATAAGCTCGATGCCTTCAGAGGTATTAGAGCCTGTGTTTAAACTTGTTCTTTGGGTAATGGCTTACCACCGTCGGTAAGAACCCACATTGAAAATGGATTGAACACAGTTTACGGTAGAATGCCTCCTGCTTTCGCTTCAAACCGTTCTTGACAGCCTCGTTGATAAAAGCATCATTGTGTTCGATGGTGAGTGTGTGCTTATATACATACAAACCCTTTGCTGTTGTCGATTGTGCTGGCCCATTCCAGTACTACGGATAATACCCTTATCGTTTTTCTCAGGCGGTTGTTGAGGTCGGCTGTCACTATATCGATATTGCAGATGCTTCCGATTTTGTTGCAGGGTTTCATCAGCTTGATTTTATAGCGAAAGAAAACTCAGTGAGTGCGATATCAGGTGTAAGTTCAACACCCGCTATTACCGCAGCCGTTGCTGATCACTTATCGCAATCGCTTAACAAAGTCCTATCAAATGAGACCGCGATTGTTCCTGACAATCTTACTCGTCGCACCCTCTCGGTTATGCAAGCCATCATTGGGCAGGCTGGACAGCCATTCAAACTGACGCGCGACGGACGAGAGGTCATCGAATTTGGCTGGAGTAAAACACGCCGCATTGATTTCGGTTTACCTTTAGATAAACCCATTAAAGGTAGACTTGCCTCACTGGTGAATACGCCTGATGTCAAACTATTTCCACAACGTTATAACGCGTAAAGCGTGTCGTTGAGAGCAGGCCTTGAAGTGGTTGCGTTCCATCGAATACTGCAGCTTTTGGCTTGCGTAGTCAGATTACGGATAATACGTTCTCTAGTTGGAATGAGCCCATTTGCTCAACGTATTGCCAGTTGGTTTGAACGCTTGGGTTCGGAATTACTTGTCCACCTTCTGTTTGACACGCTGGCTGGGCCAGCACAGCGAAGCTCCATCATACAACTGCATGTGATCAATCGCCACCGCGCAGCCCTACCACGAAGAACACCCAGTTGCCTTGGCCGGGCGCCCCTACCCGCCTTCTACCTATGCAGTATCTTCTAGATTAGATGAGTTCTAGAGCTGACTACAGGCACCAATAGAATTTCGTACCTTCAATTGCCAGATCATTGAAAATATCAAACGGCAAACGACCCTTGTTCCATTGTATTTGTTTACTGCATCAGCTTATCGTTACCCTGACTCGACTCCACACTTTAGGAATGAGTAGGCTGTATAACCACACAGCACACTCACATTTTACCGACCATAAATTCATCAAAAAACTCAACTAGTTTGTTCTGTGCTGTGAGAGGTAATACCGTTGCTATGTGTTGGTCCGGTCGGACTACTACCATGCACCCGCTTGAGCGATCTATGCCTCGCTGCTCAAATACATCGTTTCCGTTTTCAGCATGGAATACTTTCTCGTAATCTCTTAACCCATATTTTCCTTTGGCTGGCCATAGGAAGTCAGGTAATTCATCAATTGACAGGTCTTGCTGTTGAAACACGGCATAGACATCTATAACCGAATCAACATCTGCGCCTTCAGGCGTAAATTTTCGAACGGGAGAAAAGTCCTCGCTCGCAAGAAATTGCACAAGACTGTTTACATCTGAAGAGGACTGCGCAGGATTTTGTTGATTGCCAAAAATGAAAATACGCCAACGACCATCCGCTTTGTTCAGATGGCCTAAATGTTGCCGCCCACCATCGGCTACACGAATAGCTTGAGCGGAATGGAATCTTTGGCCAATCTTAAACCCGCTCGCTAAATCCTGATTTTCTGCACCGGTGCGTATCATAGAAGGGTTGTACTCGATAGAAGTACCAGCAACAAAACCACTTTGCCTTTCCATGAATTTCTCGATGTCGACCGTATTGGTTTTAGTTTGGCTTGCATCGTTGTTTTTTGTAGGGCGAGTAGCCACCAAACTAGACAACTGCCTATCTGCCTCTATTAGTTGCAATGCGACTTTGCGTCGTTCTGAGGAATAGGTCTGCAATAATTTCGGCTGACTTTTTCCTTGTAAAACTGCAGCGACCTTCCAACCCAAATTAAAGGCGTCAGGCAACGACGTATTCAAACCCCACCCCCCCTTTGGACTGTGTGTATGACAGGCATCGCCTGCGACAAATGCGCGTGGAATAAGACCTTCAGGATTACCAGCAGGGGTATCATCAAATCTATCTGCGACACGTTGTCCAACTTCGTAAATCGACCACCACGCAACTTCCTTAACATCCAATCGATAGGGCTGCATAATTTTTTGTGCTCTTGCGATCACATCTTCTGCGGTCAGGTTAAGTTGTGATGCGCGTTGATCTTTCTCTAACAAGCCAAGCTCTATATAAAATCTAACCAAGTATCCACCTTCGCGCGGAATGGTCATCACTGCACCGTCTTCTTTGGATTGAATAAAGCTCTTTACTCTGATATCAGGATAATCTGTCACCAACAATAGGTCCATGACTCCCCAGGCTTTGTTCGCTGAATCCCCTTCCAAAACTATCGACAAATTTTTGCGAACCGTACTCCTTGCTCCGTCGCAACCCACAACATATCGTGCTCGAACAGTTTCTACTGTGGGAGATTGAGACATATCACTTCGCTCAAAAGTCGCCGTGATTGGGTGTGCGTCTAGCTCTTGGGTGAGTTTGGCGTCAACATCCAACTTAGTCAGTTGGCGACTGTAATGGGGAACGAGGTGCGTGACTGAATTCTTCATGCCGTCGAGTAACAACTCATGAAGCCGAGCCTGGTTAACAATCCCATGTGCAAATTCAGAGAGGCCAATTCTCGCATCTGGAATTTTATGTGTACGCTTTATGTTGGCAGGCTGCTCTTTGTTAGGCTCCCAGAATGCAGTCTGGTTTAGTAGGTAGGCCTCTTTTACAAGCATCTCACTACTGTTGAATCCTTCCATAATCTCCATTGTGCGACAGGAAATTCCGTCAGCTTGCCCAAACAGTAGGGGGCCAGATTTTGCATCAACAATACAGGTTTTAATATCAGCAAATTCCGACATTTGCCTTGCCATCGCCAAGCCTGCCGGGCCACAACCGACAATTAAAACATCGACTTCTTGAGGTAGATCCAAAACGGGCGGGATAGCGGCCGGCTCACGTACCGAGTCTGGAATTTGATAATTGCCGGGCTTAAAACCGTTTAGGTGGAATTGCATGTCATCATTCTCCAATTAGGGAATATTCAGCCTGGCCTAAGTGCTTTAGGCCTAACATTTACACTGCTTACATAAAGTTGATACTAACCAAACCGAATGAGCCAAAAATCCGCCTCGATGTGAGAACCGGGAGGACACTCGATTGGTCGAATAAAACTACCTAACAGAATGATCTGCCCAACACCAACCCTGCGCTGCCCCATTGATCGCAGCAGCGCTCAAACTCATTTCTCATCTTCTACCGTATTGCGCAGAGTGCCGATACCATTAACCTCAACTTCGACGATGTCCCCAGGCTTGAGAAATTGCGGAGGGTCAAGGCGTGCGCCAGACCCTGTCGGCGTGCCAGTAACGATGATATCGCCCGGCTGAAGCGTCATAAAGGTTGAGATATATTCTATTTCACGCCGTATTGGATGCATCATGCGCGACAACACATCGTCCTGGCGTATCTCTCCGTTTACACGAGTCACGATACGCGCATCATCTAATTGCGCTGGGTCTGTGAATGGAACCAACCACGGGCCGATTGAACCGGAGTTGTCCCAATTCTTACCTTGCGTGACATTGAACTTTGCATGCCGAACCCAGTCGCGGATCGTGCCTTCATTACATAGGGTCAGAGCTGCAATGTGATCATAAGCATCAGCCTGACTGATACGACGTCCGCCTTTTCCAATCACGATAGCAACTTCGCCTTCGTAATCCAGCTGCGGGCTTTCGGGGGGGCGGATCAGCGGGCAGTTGTGACCCGTAAAACCGGACACGAACCGCGGGAACAGTGACATAAATTTAGGTTGCTCGGATCCATCCTTGTACTCGGCGTTCCGGTCTGGGAAATTCACACCGACACACAGGATGCGCCTTGCATTAGGCAGCACCATTTCGTATTTAAACGTTGTATGCGTGACGGGTTTGCCTTCAGCCGCTTTGGTCAATTCGTCAAGTGCACTCGCTTCTATAACATCAAACAGCGTTGGCCATTGAGGGAAGGTGTCGTTCAGGGCAATCATCCCTGTATCAGACACGGCGCCGTAAAAGATTTGACCGTCGCTGCTATACGTTGCAAAGTTCATCTATTGATTTCTCAGAATGGTTGGGAAATGAGGCTCACGGCGCGATGATCGGGCTAGCCTGAATATCGGAGTCTTTAGTGTCCACGCCAACGAAGGTTGTACCGTGTTTAAACCAACTCTCTGGTGCTTGCGCTCCCCAGAGGGTCTGGCGTTGTGGGTCTTGCAGATCCCACTTGATCGGTTCGAGATCAGGATCGACAGTCTGATAGTCAGAACAATAAATCTCGATTCGATGACCGTCGGGATCAAGAATATAGAGAAAGAAGGCGTTGGATATGCCATGCCGTCCGGGACCACGTTCGATATTATCGACATAGCCAGTAGTTGCCATCAGATCGAGAAGGTCGATGATATTCAGCGGTGTCGGCACCCAGAACGCTACGTGATGCATACGTGGCCCCGTACCATTGGTAAACGCCATGTCATGCACGCCACCCTTGCGATGCATCCAGGCTGCCCAGAGTTTGTTGCTCTGTTCATCTTCTGTGTATTCGGTGACACGAAAACCGAAGTCGGAATAGAACGCCACCGACGCATCAACGTCATGACTAAAGCAATTGAAGTGGTCTATTCGCAATGGTTTGACGCCACGATAGAGCGCGTATTTTTGATGGATAGGTTCTAGTCTGTCCATCGTGTGATAGAACTCGAGTGGAATACCCATATTGTCAGAGGTGAGCAGCGTTTTGCCTTGATACGGACGTTCAACCCAACTTGTCGGCCGTCCCTTAGCTTTGAAATACACCTCAGCGCGATCCAGATCATCTTCATCGAAGGTCTTGAACCCCATGACTTCAACTGTACCGGGCTGATCTGATTTTTGTAATTTTATACAATGGTGACCACGCTCTTCCATGGCCCGCAAGTAGACATGGGAATCAGTTTCATCCGTGACTTGCAGTCCAACTATTTGTGTGTAGAACGATTTGGATGCCGCCAAATCGCTAACGTTCAAACACACATGACTCAGCCGGATTGTGTTGAAATCAGGGTAAAGATTGGGCTTAGGTACGGGCATTGGAGTCTCCTATTAAACGGGGATTACAACCTTTATCTGACCGTTGCTGTATGACGAAAGGTAGTCGGTCACAACTCTGTGCATTGGCGGCGAGAACGATCCTCCCGATTAAGATGCTCCCAGCTTGGTAATGGTATGCCGTCCGGTAGCAAAACCAATGTGCTTTTGCTCCATGTAGAACTCGAACGACCAATCCCCGCCATCACGGCCAATTCCACTGGCTTTGACACCGCCAAACGGGGTTGGTAAGTGACGGACATTTTCAGAGTTCACCCAGATCATCCCTGCTTCCAACTTGTCAGTGAATCGCAGCGCGCGGGTTAGATCGTTAGTCCAGACATAGCCTGTCAGACCGTACGGAATATCATTGGCTATTTGCAGTGCTTCTTCCTCAGTCGAGAAAGGTATGGAGGTAAGAACCGGACCAAAAATTTCCTCCTGAGCAATGCGCATTCCGTTGTTCGCAGTAGTAAACAACGTAGGGCGGACAAAATAGCCTTCATCGCCTACGGTTACACCACCTGCGGCGATGGTTGCACCATCCTGCTTGGCGATCTCAAAGTAACTTGTCACTTTATTAAAGTGTTCCTCAGTAACGAGTGGCCCAATTTCCGTAGCGGGATCCAACGGGTTACCGACTTTTATGTTGTTAACCCGTTCGATGAGTTTAGCCTCAAACTCCTCACGAATAGTGTCTTGCACTATCAGACGCGATGATGATGTGCAGCGTTCGCCATTGATTGAATAAATCATGAAGATCACAGCATCCAGCGCTCGCTCCAAATCAGCATCGTCAAAAACAATAACGGGGTTCTTACCACCGAGCTCAAGGTGGTTGCGCTTGAGCGTATCAGCCCCCTGTTTTGTAATAAGACTACCGGTACGGCTCTCACCCACGAACGCGATCGCTTTGATCATGGGATGTTCACAAAGCGCTTTACCTGCACCTTCACCAAACCCATTGACCAGGTTCAACACCCCAGGAGGCAGTCCTGCCTCTTCGGTGATTTCCACCAGAAGACGGGCTGTCAATGGTGAGGCCTCTGCTGGCTTATGCACAACCGTACAGCCAGCCGCGAGTGCGGGTGCAATCTTCCATGTCGAGAGCATGAACGGCGTGTTCCATGGAGTAATCACCCCAACCGGCCCAATCGGTACGCGCGTGGTGACGTTCATCAACGTGGGTGATTTAAGATGCCGGCCATCACGCGCCTGCACAACCTGATCAGCGAAGTATCGGAAGTTTTCAGCACCACGCAGAGCCGCTTTGGACATGAATTTATAAGCTTGACCAGTATCCCAGCACTCACACAGCGCAATCTCTTCGGCGCGTGCTTCAATACCTTCTGCGATATTGATCAGTATTTTCTTGCGCTCCAGTGCCGGCATATCGCGCCAGTGCCCAAAGGCTTCATGGGCTGCGTTAGCCGCGCTGTCGATATCATCGCTGTTGCCATGTGCAACATCGCAAATGATCGACTTGTCTACGGGGGAGGTGTTCTGGAACCTACCATTACCACCGACAACGTCGTTTCCCGCTATCCGATTTAAAATACCGGTATCTTGAAAGCGCTCTAGATAGCCATGCAATTTTTTTAAATTACTGTCAACAACGTTCATGAGTTATTCCCCACTCGAGCGACTATGTTGACAACCTTTTTAAGGTTGGCAGAATAGTGTGTGTGGAAATGCAGCATCAAATATACTTAACATAACAACTATTATCATGTTAAGTATAATTTAATGAACTGTCAACCCCACTGCATTGCCAATGCAGGCGAATGACGCTAAAAGCAAGAATAATGAATACCATGGTAAAACCAACCCTCCCATCGACAGAGCGCTCGCTGCCCATTGCGCTGATTCGCGCTCGCGAAGGGATCATGAATCCGATTCGAGAGATGCTTTTAAAGACCGGAATCACTGAGCAGCAATGGCGGGTGCTGCGGGCGCTGGCCGAGTACGGACGGATGGACACGAAAACCTTGGCACAGCGTTCCAGCCTACTGTTTCCCAGTACAACCCGCATCTCGACCACCCTGCGTCAAAAGGGGTTCGTGACACAAACCCGGGACGACCAAGACCGTCGCCGTCAGTTTGTCGAGATCACAATCGAGGGACAAAAAATCATTGACGAGCACACTCCACACGCTGTGCAGATCGTCAGCGATTTTAAAATAAAACTGGGCGAAGAAAACTACGAAACCTTGCTTGACCTTCTCGCCATGCTAGACCCTGGAGCCATTGACTAAGCGCGTTGTCTAGCTAGGGTGCCGACACGGCGATTTTCAGTCCTTTCGACATTCGTCTAGAACAGCAACTTCACAGAGCCAATATGAATTCTTAGCGCAGTACTATATCCTCACTCAGCGATTGCATATCGCGTAGTCCAAGTTGAGCGAGCGCTATGCTAGTCTCCGCGCTGAATACGTCGACCATCTCAGCCAAGCCGCGCTCGCCACCAGCTGCAATAGCAAACAACAGTGAACGGCCAAAGAAAACAAAATCGGCGCCCATTGCGTAGGCTTTGACCACGTCTTCTCCGCTGCGAATACCCGAGTCAAAGAACAACGGAAAGTCTGCACCCAAGGCCGCTCGAATAGTCGCCAACGCGTGAATGGGCGGCGGCGCACTGTCGAGCTGACGACCACCGTGACTTGACACCTGTATGGCATCCACTCCAGCGTCGCGCAGTCTGATAGCGTCGTCGCTGTTGAGCACGCCTTTTACCACTAGGTTGCCTTCCCACAATTCACGGATATTGCTTAGCAATTGCCAGTCGGCACCTGCTCGGCTAGTAGTTCGGTCAAACTCGCCAAACGCACCACCAAAATTTGCCAATTCAGGTGCACCTTTAAACAAAGTAGACAGAGACCACTGTGGGTGTAATGCAAAATCTACGAACTGCTGCGGCCCAATTTTAAAAGGCATTTTAAAACCGCGCTTGAGTTCACGTGGACGACGTCCCACTTCTGGCACATCTACAGTTAGTACTAGGGTTTTGTAGCCCGACGCAGATGCTCTGTCAATCAGTGCTTTAGAGGCCTCAAAATCACCACTAAAGTACAACTGAAACCAGGCGTTGCCGTTGGCAGCTTCAATGATGTTCTCCAGCGAAGTAGACGCGGCTGTAGACGCCCCTACTGGCACTTTATGCTTGGCAGCCATGCGCGCCAGCATTAGATCAGCGCCGGGTCTAGACAAATTACACATGCCCATTGGGCTAACACCAAAAGGCAG
The DNA here is from genome assembly GCA_023300375.1 of Granulosicoccus sp. Taxonomy (GTDB): domain Bacteria; phylum Pseudomonadota; class Gammaproteobacteria; order Granulosicoccales; family Granulosicoccaceae; genus Granulosicoccus. The sequence goes on from JALZWO010000206.1 coordinate 25,257, forward strand.
AGCCGCCGTCTCGCCAAACAACTGTACCGCTAAACTTCGGTGCTCGACGTTTCTGAGAATGCGAGGCTGCAATCGCAGCTCTCGCAGTGCTTGGCGATTGGCAGCTTCACCGTAGCCCTCGCCCGCTGCACCGTCTATATAGTCAAACACCATCCAAGGTAGCCGGCCCTGCGCAATGCGCCTAGCGTCTTCAGCCGAATGAATGTGTTGTGGCAGGTGCAGCATTTGAGTCAGCGCTCTGTGATCAGGCGTTTCGTGCTTCTAATGATTTCATAAAACGATCACGAATCACGACAGGGTCCATCGTAATCACGGGTACCTTGATATTGCCAGACTCGCATTTACAAACAATAACAGTCATTTTGTTGCTGTCGATCGCTTTTTGCAGTGTGGCTGGTGCTTCTTCAGCCTGACACTCAATTACATTCTCGCAACCGCAAGCTGTGGCAACCGCAGTCAGTGAAGTTTTCATGCCCGCGTAGGTTGGCTGATCACCAGTAGAGCCATAGCTGCCGTTGTCGATTATCAACAGAATAAAGTTATCCGCTACATTGTTGGCTATGGTGGGCAACGTGCCAAAGTTTGTGAGCACCGAGCCGTCGCCATCTATAGAGATAACTTTTTCTTTTTGTGCCAGCGCAACACCAAGACCAATAGACGAAGACAAACCCATTGTACCGAGCATATAAAAATTGGTGGGCTTGTCACCCATCAGGTGAAGTTCCTGGCTGGGCAAACCGATATTGCAAACCACATGGTGATCAGCAAAAACAGGCAGTAGGCTTTTAATGACTTCTGAGCGAATCATGATTAATATCCATTCCAAAAAGTGGCATCAGTCAAAATTGCGACTGGCTTGTTACACATAAAGGTGTAGGCGAGAATTGCATCTAACTCTTCTACATCGGCTTCTTTGTGCAGATGATATGTAGGCACATTGATCTGCGCCAACAGTGCTTTGGTGTGCACCGCCATCTCAGCCTGACAGGCCACTGGTTCGCCAAGCTCACCACGGTAGCTGATCAGCATGGGCAACGGCATTCGATAAAACTGAGTCAGTGTCACCAGTGTGTTAATGGTCACACCAATTGCCGTGTTTTGCATCACGATAGCAGAGCGCTTGCCGCCCATAAAAGCACCAGCGCAGATGCCCATGCCTTCGTCTTCTTTGTTAGACGGAATATGGTAGATACTAGGCTCAGCATCCACTTTTTCAATGACACCTGCCAACTGCTTGCAGGGCACTGTAGTAACTAGCTCAATCCGGTGCTTGACCAGATCAGCAACTATTTTGTCTTCGATAGACATTTAAAAACTCCTCCATTTTAAAGACGAATCGCGACCGGTTTTGGTCCCACTCGACAAATATTTCACCCTGACGCAATGCTGCAATCAGGGCTTAATTTCTAGGCCTAGGGCCTGAGCACAATTTTGCGTGCTGCAACCTCTCCACTTCTGATATCAGCAACAGCTGCTGCGCCGTCAGCCAGTGCACAAGCTTCTATCTAAACCAGAGCTTTCATTTTGCGGTAAATCCGCCGTCAACCATCAACACTTGTCCTGTGACATAAGCCGAGGCGTCTGAGCAGAAAAATAATAAAGGTCCGTCCATATCGGCCACCTCACCGTTACGGCCGATACAGGTCTGCGCCGCATTGCGTGCCGAGCGCTCTGGGTCGTTAAACACCGCAGCTGTAAGCTCTGTGTGGAAAAATCCAGGACCCAGTGCGTTGGTGTTGATGCCATCACTAGACCAGGCTTCAGCCATTGCTCGAGTCATTTGCGCTACACCACCCTTGGATGCACCGTAGGACAAACCACCGGGGAAAGCGCGATGGCTTTGCAAGGAGGCAAAATTGACAACACGCCCCCAGCCTTTCGCTCGCATGCTGGGCACCATTGCTTGAGCTAAAAAAAATGGCGCAGCTAGGTTGATGTCCAGAGTTGCATTCCAGCCCTCTGCAGTTATTTCATCTGCGGGTTCACGCGTATTTAGACCTGCCGCGTTAACCAAGATATCAGGCGATCCAAAAGGCTCTGAAACTGCAGCAACGATGTTGATAAGCGCAGCACGATCAGCCAAATCAGCCACCACGTATGCAGTTGGCCCGTCAGTGCTCTCACTCCACTCGTGCAGTTGGTCTTCACGCCGAGCAACAGCAACAACAGAGGCACCAGCTCGCACTAACGTTGAAGCCGCTTGGCGCCCCAAACCAGAGCTAGCGCCAGTGACACAAGCCACCTTACCCTTCAAATCGAAGAACGGCGGTAGCTCAGCAGTAATCATACTTCAGGGACCGTGAGTTCAAATGTCTCGTCGGGAAAGTACTTGGCCAAACGAACATCAGCTGAACGGGCATGCCCTTCCATGCCTTCTAATCGAGAGATGCGTGCAGTAGCCTCGGCGATTGACTTAGAACCTTCACGAGTAGCTCGTTGCCAAGTAACGATTTTCATGTACTTATGAACTGACAAACCGCCGGTGTAGTTGGCAGCACCAGAAGTTGGCAATACGTGATTAGTGCCCGAGGCTTTATCGCCGTAAGAAACAGTAGTTTCTTCGCCCAAGAACAATGAGCCATAGCACTGCAGACGATCCAACCACCAATCCAGATCTTCAGCTTGTACCGTCAAATGCTCAGGTGCGTAGTCATCGGAACATGCGGCCATCTCTTCACGGTCGCTGCACAAAATCACTTCGGCGTAGTCGCGCCATGCAGCTTCGGCATTCTTACCGTTTAGCTCTGGTAGATCGGCGATCAAGCCAGGCACCAGCTCCATAACCTTCTCGGCCAGAGCACGATCATCAGTGACTAGCCAAACAGGAGAGTTGTATCCGTGCTCAGCCTGGCTGACCAGATCCACTGCTGCGATCAGAGGATCTGCATTTTTGTCAGCAAGGATCAGGCTGTCTGTCGGGCCTGCGAACATATCAATGCCCACACGACCAAACAGAATGCGCTTGGCTTCTGCGACAAACTGGTTGCCAGGACCAACCAGAATGTCTGCCTTTGGCAAACTGAACAAACCAAATGTCATGCTTGCAATAGCTTGAACACCACCCATCGCAAGGATGGTATCGGCACCTGCAATGTGCGCCGCATAAACGATAGCAGGGGCAACACCTACGCCAGGGCGCGGAGGCGAGCAAGCAACAATATTGTGTACGCCGGCTACCTTGGCGGTGGTGACCGTCATGATGGCAGAGGCTATGTGGCTGTAACGTCCACCTGGGATATAACAACCCGCCGTGTTGCAGGGTATAGTTTTTTGACCTGCGATAAGACCCGGAACAACCTCGACTTCAATGTCTTGAAGCGTGGTTTTTTGAGCTTCTGCAAAACGCTTAACGTTAGCGTGAGCAAACTGAATATCTTGCTTGAGCTTTTCAGGTACAAGAGCACAAGCCGCATCAATCTCTTCAGCGCTGAGAATGATACTGCCGTCGTAGTTATCGAACTTGGCAGCGTATTCCGTAGCAACACTGTCACCACCAGCCTCAATAGCATCGAGGATTTCTTTAACTGTGTGACTGACATCTGCGACATCAGTTGATGAGGTGAGCGTCGCCTTTTTTAAGTATTGCAAAGCCATTTTAAATCATTCCTATTGGTATATTTCAGGTAACAGCGACGTGGAAATTGCTGGCACATAGGCAATCAGTAGTACCACGGCTAACATGCCAATTACAAAGGGTACAGCACGCTCCGCAATTTTGAGAATAGATTCGCCGGTTATTCCTGAAACAACAAACAAATTGAGCCCAAGTGGTGGGGTTATGAAGCCAACTCCTAACGCTGAAATCATCATTATACAAAACTGAATTTCGTTCATGCCGATCTCGTCTGCCAGTGGCTTTAGAATGGGCGCAAGAATGACAATATTCGGTGTGGTTTCCATCACACAGCCCGCACAGATGAGTATGAAGATCATCAACAGAATGAGCAGTTGGGGATTTTCGGTGATCGAGGTAACTGATTCTACAAAGCCTTGCGGCACACCCATCACGGCGAGCGCCTGAGCCAGCGGTAGCGAAAAAGCGATAATCGGCAGAATGACCCCGTTGACCTTTGCAGAGCTCAGCAACATTGGTGGGAAGTCCGCCAGTTTAAGGGTACCAATAATGAAACCAATGATGATCGTGATAATCACAGCCGTGGCGCCAGCTTCTGTTGGCGTTAACCGTCCAGAGAAAATGCTGTAGAAAATAATGGCAGGCACCAAGAAAGCGTACCAGCCTGAACCTATGGTTCTGCCTAGATTGCTGGCCCAGTCAACAAAACCGATCGGCTCGCCACCTTCGTAGTTGTGAATGCGATTGACCACCAGGTTAGTGATCAATATTCCTAACAATATAGCGATACCCGGTATGACTGCCGCCAGAAATAGGGTCGAGGCAGAAATTCCCAGTACAAGACCAATAACGATATAGGCAATGGACGGTGGAATTAATATGCCGGTACAGGCACCTGCTGCCACCAACGCACAAGCATACGGCCGCGGATAACCACTCTCCACCAGACGGTTGATAGTCATACGCCCTACCGCTGCAGCACCCGCTGCGTCCGAGCCAGAAATAGCTGCAAACATGCCACACACTAGAACAGTAGCTGAACCAAAGCCGCCTTTTGTCCAGCAAGTTAACGCTTCAGCGACGTCGAGGAACTTCCGGCTCAAGCCGGTCCGCACCAACACATCGCCAGTTAAAATAAAGAGCGGAATAGCGGTCAACGCAAAGGCATCGATACCATCAAATAACGACTCGCCAATCAACGACAGTGGCAGTGCACCAGACATGACCAGCAGCAAGATAGCCGCTGAACCAATGGCGGCCCAAACGGGCACAGCCAGGGCACACAAAATAACAAACAGTAAGACGGGGATAAAAAAATCTGGCCCAAGGTTTACCGTACTTTCTAAAGCTTCAGTCCACAGCATGTTGCGACCTCAATCAAAAAGCTTGTTGCCTTCAAACACAGAAGCGCCGCTTCGAAGGTCGCGAAGATCGCATAAAAAGGATTGCACTAATCGCAAAATCATCAGCGCAAATCCGATGGGTACTGCCGCTAAAAACCAAGCTAGAGAGACGCGTAAACCGTGGGTCACTGAGCCGAATTTAATGGACACTAAAAGAGTTTCAAATGACCAATACAAAGCCACGCAGGCAACCACAAACATAACGATATCGCCAAACATGTAGAGCAATGTCTTTAGCTTTGGATTGATGTAGTGCATGAGCACATCGATGCGAATATGAGCGCGTTCACGCACAGCGGTTGCCGCGCCTATCCACGCCAAGTAAATAAATGAGTAACGTACGATTTCCTCGCCCCAGATAGAGGAGTAGGCAAACATTTCACGCCTAACTACTTCAACGGCCATGGTGATAACAAGCATCACGTAGAAAGCGAGTAGTGCCCAAGCCTCTCCGTTCTTGTCGATAGATCTAAATATCTTTTTCATCGCTTATCACCCAGCACGCGAATTGAAGAAAGTTTCTTATGAGAAACTCAACGTTAGAATTCGAGGCGCTTAGACTAGCGACTCGAATTACAAGACAGCTTATGCGTCGTGAACGTAGTACTGGCCGCGAGTACTCGCCGCTTCTTCTAACTTGTTAAACGTATCCATGGAACCAGCCAGCTCAGTCTTGAAGCTATCCCACTCAGCAAGCTGATAACCACCAGTATCTTTCCATTGCGCCAGCTGATCGTCGCTGAGTGAATGGAATTCAACACCTGATTTAGTCAACTCCGACATTGCGTGGTTACGAGCTGAAGGTACTTTTGCCAAGTTCTGGTGTGCGGTCAACTCAGAAGCAAACTCAACAGCCTCTTGCAACTCTGGGCTGAGTGAGTTGAACCATTCCAAGTTACAAGAGTAAACCTGACTATCCGGAACTGCTTGAGTGAAAGTTACATGGCTTAGTACGTCTTTGAAGCCAAACACGAAAAGTGCGCCAACGGATGGATCTAGCGCATCAGCAACACCCTGTTTAATCGCAGATGGGGTTTCGCCCCAAGCGATAGGTGTTGGGTTTGCGCCGACCATGCGGTAGTACTGCTGCAACATCTTCGATCCCGGAACGCGAAATTTCATGCCGTCCAGATCGTCAGGAATTATTACAGCACCGGCACCGCCTTTGCGAACTGCCACTACGCGTGGATCAATGACGACGTAGAACAGAGCTTTGAAACCCTTAGCTTCGATCTTGGGATCCACTTCAGCCTTCCACGCGTCAGAGTTAACAAGGTTAACAAAACGCTGATTCGCACCGCAGAAGTAAGGCATGTTGATCAGATCAACAATTGGCGCAAATGGCGCAAAGTTAGACAGTGAGTGCTGAGCCGCGTTAATGGTTCCACCTTGTACTTTCTGTGCAAGTGCACCACCCGCTCCCAACTGACCTGCAGGCGCTAGCTTCACGTATATCTTGCCGCGTGTAGCGTTTTGGATGTTCTCTTTGAGATCCAACTGCATGATGGGGTAGCTGCGAGAAGATCCCAGAGCATAGGCCGTTGCAATAGTCATCACATGCTCAGCGTCTTTTTCGCGCTCAGCTTCTTCTTTTTTGGTAGCAGCTACCGCTTGCTCTGACCACAAAAAGCTGCCACTGGCAGCAATCACAGCAGCCGTGAAGGCGCCGGTGCTAGATAGCTTCAGGAAATTTCTACGCTCTAGCAAAGTTTTACCGTCTACTTGCTCGTTCATGGTGTTTCCTCTCGTGATGTGTACGTACTTTTATTAAAAGGTTGAAGACCCGCTTCACTCGTCGATTTTTGACTGGCTTGCTGTGCGTTCAGCACTTAGGATTGCGGCAACAAAAAACCCCGCTGCCGCCATCAGCAACAACATCTCGCTGACATCACCCATAAATGCCTGGCCATTAATTGAGCCCATCGCAACATTGCTGACAAAAAGCAAAAACAACCCGATAGAAATCCATAAATACATAAGTCACCCCTTGGGCTGGCCAGCCAATCAAGCGCATTGCATCCAGCACTATTTTGTCAATGGCGCAACATCGCACGCAGCTACAATGTAAGCGCTTACATGTTCAAATGCAAGCGCTTACATTGTGCTTTTAGCAGCTTTATTCTCGCCAGCGTCAGAATCACGGCTGAAATCTTTGCTTAAATACTTGAATTCCGATGGAAAAAGCAGTGTTCCCCACCTTTGAAGATGTCGCCACATTTTGGCGCCAAAGCACTGGCCTCGAAACGCACAATCACCTACGGCGCTATCATCGCGACGATGGTCAACGACATTTTTGCTCAAGCGCTCCAAGAGCCCCTCACGGAACACAGCGGCGCGCGTGCTGGTGGTTGATTACCGTGAGTACCAGTTGCAACAGAGAGCCAATGTCAACATTTACCTCGACAGCGAACTAGACGCCGATAGTATTTTAGAGTTCGGCTTTGAGAACGTTGCGATAGCTACCGGTTTAAACTGGCGACGTGATGGCGTAGCGCGTCAGCATGTTGTACCAATGCCCATAGCCGATGGCGCTAAGGTGTACACGCCTGATGATTTGATGGGTGGAAAAGTGCCTGATGGCAATATCGTGATCTATGACGATGACCACTATTACATGGGGGGTGTCTTGGCTGAGCTTCTGGTTAAGAACGGGGCAAAAGTGACTCTTATCACGCCGTCAGCCTATGTGTCGGAGTGGACCAATAACACGCTAGAACAAGCCGCTATTCATTCTAAGTCTTGTGGAAATGGGCGTCGAAATTTTGTTGAACCGAGGCGTCGCTGAAATAACGGCAGATCATGTCGTCAGTGATTGTGTTTATACAGGGCGCACTAAAACCTTTGCAGCTGATGCCGTTGTTATGGTGGCATCACGCACTGGCAACGACGAAATTTACACAATGTTAATGGCGCGCGAAGCTGAGTGGGCGGATGCCGGCATAAAAACCGTGAAAATGTTTGGTGATGCAGAAGCACCTGGCCCTATAGCGTGGTCAACTTATGCAGGGCATCGCTATGCACGTGAGCTTGATGGCAAGGATATCGGTGATGCGCTGCCATTCCGCCGAGAGACTACGGCGCTTGCAATTGATTGATATGTTTTGATGGAAAATCTATTTACTGCGCAGTCAACATGACACACTCAAGTCGCCAGCCATTGCGCCGCCCGCTTAGAACGAAACCTAGTTTGCTCATGTGCCGAATCAACAAAATTCTCGGCGATACTAAACTGTGTGATTCATAGACATCCTTTCAATAGAATAGGTGGATATGGACAATCAAATACGACAAAGACTGGTCTGGGTTGAGATGTATGCTGAGTGCGGGGA
>JALZWO010000207.1 GCA_023300375.1 Granulosicoccus sp.
GAGTCAGGAGTCAGGAGTCAGGAGTCAGGAGTCAGGAGTCAGGAGTCAGGAGTCAGGAGTCAGGAGTCAGGAGTCAGGAGTCAGGAGTCAGGAGTCAGGCCTTGCGAGAAGGCGCAATTGTTCAAAGTGACTAAGGCCGCGCCGTCGGCTTCACACGTGTTAAGAATCATCGATGCGTTTTCAAGAATCTCAATACGATGATTCGTGCTGTGCTTTATGTTTTCAAGAAATGCTGACTCTACCAGTGCCCTCTTGGATTCTTGCGCGGCCCCACGTTGTATGTCTATTTCCAGAATCCGTTTGGCAAGTAAGTCACCGATAGTTTCGCTGAGAATTCTATGGTCAAAAGCGACATTCAAAGCAGAGTGATGGTGGCAGGCTATGAGTCCCCAAAGATCTCCGTTAATGATGATGGAGATACTGAGCGTCTATGGCGATGTGGCGCGCAGTTGATCGAACGTTAGATCAAGGTGTGGGGGCGTTGGCCCTAGTGAGGGATTAAACGTGAGCGCTGTAGCAGCCGGGTTGATGTCCGATATAAATCGTGATTTTGCTTTGAGAAATATATCGCGAGCAATCTTTGGAATGTCCGTTTCCGGATAATGCAGTCCGAGATAGGGCTCGAGATGGGGTTGTTTCGTCTCCCCTACAATACATCCGTGTTTGTCTTCATCGAATTGATAAACCATTACACGATCGAATTGGAATGCCTCAGCGATAACCTGAGTTGTTGTAGCACATAGGTCTTCCAGATTATCTGTATTGGCCATTCGCCTAGCGATGCGACTCAAAGTGCCTTCATTGATGTGTACGCTGGGTAATGGCTCGAATTCGACAATGACGTAGCCTGCGTTGCTGTGAACGACTAGGTCGTATGTGTCAGATGAGGATGATGTCCAGCGCACAGATCCTTCAGAGTGAACCACGGACTGTGCCGCACCCAGTTCAACAAAAGACACGGCTGCTTGCCAGATAGACTTGGGTAGCCAGTCATGTAGCGGCTTGTTCCACATGGATACCTCATCACATTAGAGTAGGCCAGGCAGATTGACTGAGATGGCGTGCAAAGCTAAAGGATGCGTGGTGTCAAGCACTAGCATGTGACCATGGCCTTGTATAGCCACGGGCCGATGTACTGGCTCCTCGTGGCAATTGGTCCGAGTCAGCGTAAAGTCAGGGTAGAGCTGAAATGTGGTGCTCATATACAGCAGGTCGAAAAAACTGGGTATTGAGCTAACATGTATGCACTTCGATTTATATCCGTAGAGACGCGTAGTTACATCTCTACTATACAAAGAAACAGGTAGGTGCAAAGGTACTCGTTGGTAGCATTGCTGCCCTTAAAACTACCTTGAAATATCGACAATACTTTGGTTTGCTTGTGTGCGTTTGACGCGCACTTAGCATTCAGGGACGTGGTCTCAAACAATGTAACGTGCCGTGATCGGCGGATTGAATAAGACGGCCGTGTACTGCGACTTATGAGTCGCAGTACACGAGAGCCCTAGAAGTTCAACGTGGCAGCTTCTTCGTTTTCAACAGTCATCTTGCAAACATCACCAGTTTTGCCTCTGGAATTTTGAACAGTTGAGGAGATTAGCCCAACGAGTCCACCTTTTTCACTCAAGATAGACGAGAAGTAACAATCAGCCCGTATCGCTGAATCTTTGTAAGAACCGTTCAAGGTGAGAGCTGGTGATAAAGGAAGAAATGAACCACGCATAAATGGCTCTTCATTAGCCGTCAGCGTCAGGTTGCCTTTCTCGACGTCATAACTGCCAGCGAACACCACTGGAGGATTGCCAACTGTGCTTTCCTGAGGAAAGGCTAGGCGGGGTTCGGGTGTGGCGCAGCCAACGGTGAAAATGGAGAATGCGATGGTGGCAACGGTTAGAGATCTGATCGTCATGATGGGAAAAGTGCTCCTGCAGTAAAAATGTTTTGAACAACGTACTTGTGATACCAAAGGTTACATTTTGGTGATACTTTTTTCAACAACTTATTTGCTTTTTTAAAAGCGTTAAGAAAGTCAAAACGTAAAAAATAGGATGCCGAATCAGTTTGAAATTTACAGTCTGACGTGATCCTCTTGAACGATTTTGCGATTGGTCGTAACAGATTTGTAGTGTCTTCAAGTCTGACGCTTTGATACTGGTAGCGTTAAAGGTTTTCAGTCATCGGGATCGTTCAGCCGATGCGGCAGGGCGCTCGACTGCGCATTAAACGGTTAAATACTGCCTTACAAGCTCATCCCCTAATTCCGCCATTGGCCCGTTGGCGACAATATGTCCACGATCCATAATGGCAAAATCATCCCCAACGCGCCGTGCAAACGGTAATTTCTGTTCTACCAGCAATACGGTTAAGCCAATTTCCTTGTTCAATTTTTGGATAATGTCACCAATGTCCTGTACCACGTTTGGCTGTATTCCTTCAGTGGGCTCGTCCAACAAAAGTACATCGGGCTGTGTTGCCAAAGCTCGGCCAATAGCCAGCTGCTGCTGTTGTCCACCGGATAGATCGCCACCTCGTCTGTTGCGCATATCTTTAAGTACAGGAAACAAGGTGTAAATAAGCTCAGGCACTTCACGAAGGTTATCATTTCGAGCCCGTAGCCCGATAGCCAGATTTTCCTCAACACTGAGTAGTGGAAATATTTGCCTACCCTGTGGGACATACCCGATGCCCATCGCGGCGCGCCGCTCAGCGGGTACTTTGGTTAACAAGCGATTGTCACCCAATGAAATCTCGCCTTTGCGGATGGATAGCAATCCGGTAATGCATTGCATCAGTGTTGTTTTACCAACACCGTTGCGTCCCATCAACACAGTGCAAGAACCTTCTTTCACGCTAAGACTTACATCCTTTAAGGTATGTGACGAACCGTAATACTGATCAACGTTAGATAGTGTAATCACGTTGTGCTCTCCGTGCCCAGATAGACGCGCATGACATTACTGTTGTTTTGAATGTCATCCATAGTGCCTTCGGCGAGAACGCTTCCTTGATGAAGCACAGTGACAGGTGCTTGTAATGCCCTGACAAATTCCATGTCATGCTCAACAACGACAACAGCGCGCTCGCCTGCCAGTGAGCGTAACAACTCCACTGTCTTATCCATCTCCTGATGTGTCATGCCGGCCGCTGGTTCATCCACAAGCAGCAAGATAGGATTTTGCATAATGAGCATTCCGATCTCCAACCACTGCTTTTGCCCGTGCGATAACAACCCCGCAACTCGATTCAGCTGATCAGTTAGATTAATAGTTTCTGCCATTGCCTCAATTCGCTCAACAGTTTGCCGGTTCATTTTAGCCCTGAACGTGCCCCAAACTGAACGCGTACCTGTCATAGACAACTCTAGGTTGTCGAACACACTCAAGTTTTCAAACACAGATGGTTTCTGAAACTTACGACCGATACCCGCTTGTGCTATTTCTGCCTCATCCATTCTTAACAGGTTGATACGTTGCCCAAACCACGCACTACCGGTATCCGGACGCGTCTTCCCAGTCACAATATCCATTAAGGTTGTCTTACCTGCGCCATTAGGGCCAATCAAACAACGCAGTTCCCCAGTGTTAACATAAAAGTTAAGATCTTTAATTGCCTGAAATCCATCAAAGTTCACTGAGATGTCCTCTAGGTAAAGCGCTGTACCGTGGGAAAGATCAAGATCATCCACATACTGTGGAATCAGAAATTCAAACGTTCGGTCTCGTCTTATCAGTGGTTTCCGATACCCGTGAACAGCACTCATGTTTTTGGCTCCATTTTACCTGTGGGCTTGTTTCGCGATTTGAATAAGTGCAGCCCTGCAATACCTTTGGGAAGAGCCAAGGTCACGAGTACGAACAGTAACCCCAAAGCAAATAACCAAGCCTCTGGGTAGGCTCCTGTAAACCACGTCTTCGCGTAGTTCACGCCCATAGCGCCAATCACAGCCCCATACAGTGTTCCACGCCCTCCAATAGCGACCCAAACAACGACCTCGATAGAGTTCAGTGGCGAGAACTCCCCTGGGTTAATAATCCCAACTTGTGGCACGTACAGGGCACCGGCTAGCCCCGCAATCATTGCCGACAGTGTAAAAAGGGTGAGCTTTACTCTCTCAACACGGTAGCCTAAGAACCGTGTTCTGTCTTCAGCATCCCGAATAGCGATAGCCACCTTGCCAAGCCTTGAACGTAGAAGGCTATCGCACAAGAGATAGACAATAATAAGTGCAACACCAGATGCTATGAATAACCCAAGCCTGACTTGATCAGAACGAAGATCAAACCCGAGGATGTCTTTGAAATCTGTAAGCCCATTATTTCCACCAAATCCCATCTCATTACGAAAAAACGCCAACATCAGTGCGTAGGTTAGTGCCTGAGTAATAATAGATAAATAAACCCCGTTCACTCGCGAGCGAAATGCAAACCAGCCAAAAACAAATGCCAATAACCCCGGTATTAGAAGAATTGCTAATGCAGTGAACGCGAAGCTATCAAATCCACTCCAGTACCAAGGTAGTTCAGTCCAATTTAAAAACACCATAAAATCGGGAAGATCAGGATTCCCGTAAACCCCTCGATCACCAATTTGCCGCATGAGATACATGCCCATGGCATACCCACCTAGCGCAAAGAATGCGGCATGACCAAGACTGAGAATGCCTAAGTACCCCCAGACAAGATCAACAGCCACGGCCAAAATGGCATAAGTTAAATATTTACCTAGTAAGCTCACCATAAAGTTGCCCACATGCAAGTCATGGTCTGCAGGCAACTGATTGAACGTGGTAACGCTCACCAGTAATGTCACCACCGCGCTTATGAATAACAAAGAAGATAATCTGGATTTTCCTGTTCGCATGATCTAGCCCTCTACCGCGCGACCACGTTGCGGAAATAAACCGCGCGGTCTTTTCTGTATGAACATGATCAGGAATACCAATACCAGAATTTTTGCGAGAATTGCACCGGCCCAAGGTTCCATTAATTTATTGGCAATGCCTAGAGTCATGCCACTAATCAGCGTTCCCCACAGGTTTCCTACACCACCAAACACCACCACCATGAAGCTATCAACTATGTAAGCCTGGCCTAGGTTGGGTCCTACATTCGTAAGCTGTGATAATGCAACTCCTGCAATTCCAGCGATTCCAGCACCCAAGCCAAATGTCAATGAATCGATCCTTGCTGAGCGTACGCCCATTGCTCTTGCCATAGATCGGTTCTGAGACACGGCTCGAACCTCTAAGCCGAAGCGGCTGTATTTTAGTAACGCTACAAGTGCTGCAAAAACTATAAGACAAAACGCCAAAATGTACAGCCGATTCAAGGTCAGGCTGAACACTCCATTTATCTGTAGAACACCACTCATGAATTCTGGATTGGCAACTGGCACGTTTTGTGGCGACACAAATGTGCGCACCATTTGTTGGAGTATTAAGCTAATGCCAAACGTGGCTAGTAAGGTTTCAAGTGGTCGCCCATAGAGAAATCGAATCACCGACCTTTCAATAATAATTCCAACCAAACCGGTCAATAGAAACGCAACCGGAATGGATAAAAGCAAAGCCGCTGCGATTGATTGTGGCATTAGTTGTTGCATAGCCCAAGAGCAATAGGCTCCTAACATGATCAATTCACCATGTGCCATATTGATCACACCCATGACGCCAAAACTAATGGCTAGGCCGATGGCTGCCAACACGAGAACCGACCCCAGGCTTAGCCCAAAAAATAGTGTCTCTGCCCAGCCAAATAGATTCACTTGTTTTTCATGGTATAGACGAATAGCTTGGGCTGCTTTTCGGACATTTTCATCGTCGTCACGACTTTCAATACGCACAATGGCAGCGCGCGATTCGGATGATAGATCGGTGCGTAATACCGTGACAGCTGCGAGCCGTTCCAGTGGGTCGGCAGAACCCAGTTGCTTACGTGTTGATAATGATTGCAGTGCGATCATTACTGCGTCATCTTGCTCGTTAAGCAGTAATTCATCCAGAGTTTTCTGCTCTATCGACTCGGGCTTGTCTATCAAGGCCTCGATGGCGACAAGACGTTCGGTAGGGTTGTCTGAGTAAAGACCAAGCGCTGCAATTAGCTGTCGCAAGTAAGCGCGAATACTGTTGTTCAATTTTAGCCGTTTGACTTTACGGCTGCTATCGCGCCCCAGATTTGTGGTGCGGTCAAGTGAGGTCATAATAAATTCCCGCCCGTCTTTTATAGCCCAGACGATCGTGCTGGAAGGTTTATGAAACATCAAATCACCATCAAGAATACCTTGTAGCAGCTCACGGGCATCTGGCTGAGTATCTATTGGCGTGGCGGGAGGGCGCAGGGCGGCCAGCGCATCAAGAGCCTCTGTACGCCTGTCGCCGCGGCCTTCGTAAAAAGCTTCGAATAGTGGATCCAACTCATTGATGCCAGTTTTTACTTCAGCCTGAACATGCTGATGGGATATCAATAGATATAGTGCAGCGATGGACACTATCGCAGTACGAAGGGTCATATATAAACTCTGGTTAGGATAGAGCGCGTCCTTGCGCTAGGGAAGGGAGAGTGCAGGGAGAGTGCTAGAGATTCTGTCCTGAACACACGCTAGTGCTGACGTTGTAGTTGCCGCAAGATAGCGGTGCACGCCAATCTGAAATGATGTCCTTGCTACTATCCAGGAAATCTGACCATGCATCGCCTGCAACTAGCCCCGGTGTCTCCCAAACTACTTCAAATTGACCGTCGTCCTGTATCTCGCCAATCAATACAGGTTTGGTTATATGATGATTAGGCATCATCGTTGAGTAGCCACCCGTAAGATTGGGCACTGAGACACCAATGATGGCATCCTGTACGAACGCGGGATCTGTTGTTCCAGCCTTTTCAACCGCTTTTACCCACATGTTAAACCCGATGTAGTGGGCTTCCATTGGGTCATTCGTTACACGTTCATCATCACCAATATAATCAAGCCAGTTGTCAATAAATACATCATTGGTTTCAGCATCCACGCTCATGAAGTAATTCCAAGCGGCCAGGTGCCCGACCAAAGGCTCAGTATCAAACCCTGACAATTCCTCTTCACCTACTGAGAATGCAATGACGGGAATATCTTCAGCTGAAACCCCCTGATTCCCAAGCTCTTTATAGAACGGCACATTGGCATCACCGTTGATTGTAGATACCACTGCGGTTTTTTTGCCCTCAGAGCCGAATTTTTTTATCTCTGAAACAATCGACTGCCAATCAGCGTGCCCAAATGGCGTGTAGTTGATCATGATGTCTTCACTGGAAACTCCATTGGCTTGTAGATAAGCTTCAAGAATTTTATTAGTGGTACGCGGATACACATAGTCTGTTCCTGCCAATACCCATCGCTCTACACCAATCACATTTGTCAGATATTCCACAGCGGGAATAGCCTGCTGATTCGGTGCTGCTCCCGTATAGAAAACATTCTTCGAAGACTCTTCGCCCTCATATTGCACCGGGTAAAACAGCACACTGTTTAGTTCTTCGAACACAGGTAGTACCGACTTGCGAGAAACTGACGTCCATGCTCCAAACGTAGCGACAACACTTTCCTGTTCAATTAACTCGCGAGCTTTCTCAGCAAACAATGGCCAGTCAGAAGCAGGATCTACAACTACCGCTTCAAGTTGCTTGCCCAATAAACCACCGTTCGCGTTTTGCTGGTCAATCAACATCAGCATGGTGTCTTTTAGGGTGGTCTCTGAAATTGCCATGGTTCCGGACAGCGAGTGCAGAACACCGACCTTGATAGTTTCGTCTTGCGCATATAGCGAGAGACTGGTTATGCCCAAACAAGCTGCGGCAAGTGCTGATAGTTTGAAACGATTGATTAACAGCATGTGTTTATTCCCTAGAAATGTGTGTGGACGTTGCTCCTTAATGAGCAATCCACATAACTGTTACATGGGACATGCCAAGATAGTTTCTAGAGTTATTTCAATGTCTTAGTGATTTTCCTTGCTAATGTTGCAGGTATTTCTGCAATACTTTAATGCGGAATATGCACCGAATGAGTGCATCACTCTTTTGATTAAGGCTACTGACTCTGCTCGATGTGACGACAGAGATTATTCGGCGGCGCAAGTGAATTGACAAAGATCCGATGGTTGGTTCATGTCGTCCATTGACGTAGGAAGAGGCCACAGACTCAGGCTTATACCCAGCAGGTGATGATTTCAGGACGGTCGGAGAGAGCCACTCAGGTGGAGATGTTGCGGCTTACATTCGTGGCCCGTTTGCTCATTTAATTAGCTGCACAATAGAGCAGAACTCTTTGTTCAATGTGATGCGCTATGCCGCTATGGGCGATGAGTGAATTGTTTGTAAGAGTACGATCAACGATGTTGCTACTGCCAGCAATGTTTCCATTCATAATTGAAGCAGTCGGTGAAACGTCCGCGCAAACTATATTACAAAATCTGACTTAAAAATTGCTGTGTACGTGGATCTTGTGCATTCTTGAAAAAAGTCTCAGGCGGGCCGTGCTCTACAATGACACCTCGATCAGTGAAGTAGATATGATCAGCGACTTCGCGCGCGAAGCCCATTTCATGTGTCACCAGAATACAAGTCATACCCTCTTCTGCAAGGTCTTTGATTGTCTGCAGCACTTCGCCCACTGTCTCGGGATCAAGTGCGGCGGTCACTTCATCAAACAACATGACATCGGGCTGCATAGCGAGTGAGCGAGCAATGGCTACCCGCTGTTGCTGACCACCTGAAAGCTCACCAGGATAGGCGTCCTCTTTGCCCTCCAATCGTACTTTTTTGAGTAAGGCACGTGCACTAGTCTTGGCACTAGCTTTGTTTTGTTTAAGCACTTTGATAGGCGCCATCATCACGTTTTGTAGCGCAGTTTTGTGGGGGAAAAGATTGTACTGTTGGAAGACCATACCAACCTTCTTGCGCAGTTCTAATTTGTTGAGTTTTTCATCGTTTACCTCTTGTCCTTCAACCAGGATAGAGCCTTGCTGAATATCATTCAGAGCATTGACGCAACGAATCAAGGTGGACTTTCCGGAGCCTGACGGCCCGATGATACAAATGACATCGCCTTTCATTACATCAAGGGATACGCCATTGAGAACCTTAAGCTCGCCGAATGATTTATGCACATTGTTAATCGAGACCATTGGGTCTGCAGGGGTCCAGCTCATTATATTTCCTTAGTTGATAACTGCAAACTTCTTCTCCAAGCGTAGGGTATAGCGCGCAATGGGGTAACAGTAAGCAAAGAAGAGCAGTAGAACAAACCCATAAAATGGCGCTAGTAATTCAGGACGGCCGCCCTCGGCGGCCAGTGCGCGTCCGGTGAGTGTCATTACCTCCGACACCCCAACAATGGATGCTAGAACTGTCGCCATGGTGAGGATGGCATAAAGGTTTACCCACGGTGGCAACATGCGTTTAACGCACTGAGGCAGAATAACCAGCCACAGGGTTTGCCGACGGGTGTAAGCCAGACTCTCCGCAGCTTCCCATTGTCCGCTGGGCAAAGAGCGTATTGCACCTCGCACAATCTCAGATACATTCGCCATCACCGGTAGGGATAGGCCAATGATGGCTTTGAACCAATCGGGTAGCGGAATGATGATTCCTGCAATGCTAAGTTCGAAGGGCAGCAGAAACATAGCAAAAAACAACAACACGAGCCAAGGGGCGTTTCTAAAAAATTGCGTTACAAACCAAGACCCCCTGCGTAATGAATTGTTGGGCGAAATTTGACCCAGACCCAATGCGGTGCCGGCTGCTGTGCCGACAGCCATAGCGCACACAGAGATGATTAGGTTAAATACAAAGCCTTCTAATAATAGTGGGATCCAGTTTTTAAGCACCGCCAGTGGCGACTTCAATTCATCGCCAGCAGCGGAAAAAGCGAGTGAGGGAATGATCATCATTGCAGCGATGAGTGGCAGGATGTGCCAATAGCTCAGCGATGATAGGGCCTGCGGCGTTTGCACCGGCTTTGGAAGCATCACTGGTAGGTCTGTTTTTTTGTTCATCAACCGTACCCCGGAATTTTCATGGAGCGTTCCCAGCGGTTCATGCCAGCGACGAGTATACCCACCAAAAAAAAGTAGGCAAGAAGTAAAAATATCATCATTTCGGTGACATTGACGTTGTCAGACCAAATTTGATTTGATTCGTAAAGTAAATCGGGCACCGCAATAGCGTAGGCGAGTGTTGTGGTCTTTACCAAATTAACCAAGTTGTTATTAAGAGCAGGTAATGCCACGCGAAAGGCCAGTGGCAAGGTGATGCTTACATAGATTTGTAATTTGGTATAACCAAGGGCTTCGGCTGCTTCGGTGGTGGACTTGGGCACAGCTTCTATACCGGATCGGAAAATCTCGACATTAAAAGCGCCTGCAAAAAATGATAGTGAAATTGCCGCCCAAGCGAAACTGCCTAGTAAGGGAGATTCACCGCCCCAATCATTTTCGATAGTGGGTAATAGGGTGCCAATGGCAAAGTAGAAAAAATACAGTTGAACAAGTGGAGGTGTATTTCTAAAAAGTTGGATATAGCCATTGACAAACCGGCGTGTCCACTTAAAGGTTGAGCCTTGCAGCCAAGCACCAATGACGCCGATGATGACTGAAAAGAACAGGCATACCGCTGACAACTTAATGGTGATGAAAAATCCACCTATCATGCGATTGCGATCATAGCTGTCGTAGATAAACGGTAAGTTGATACCGGTTTCTTGATAGAGAACTCGAAACCACTCGTAGATGACGTCTATGCGTAAGTCCTCAGTCTGATCAATGGTACAAGTAGTAAAACTGTGTATTGGAGCAGATGAAATTCATCTGCTCCAAGCTGAACCCTATTTATGTTTTTCGTGCATCGCTTCAGCGAAAGGCGTATTAGCCACGCCATATTTGGTCTCTAGTTCCAATATACGACCTGTTTTATGCCAGTCCACAATCATCTCACTCATCAGAGTGGCAAATGCATCTTCACCAAGTTGCACTGCTAATCCCCAGGGCGCGTCGTCAATGGTGGGCAGTGGCATTTCATAATCACTCCATGCATCGTCTTGGGTTTTAGCGACAATGGCGCTGTCGTCATATACAAATGCCGCACAGTTGCCACTCTTAAGTGCTGCATAGGCTTCGGCAGTGCCTTTAAATGCAACGATTTTTGCGCCATATTGTTGTGATGTTGCTTTGTTATAGAAGGCACCTTGAATGCCACAAACTGGCTTGCCATCTAGATCGTCCCAATTTTTAAAACCAAGCTTCTTCAGTGATAAAACGTTGGTACCTGACGAGTAATAGTTAGGGTCAACAATGTTGACCACTTTCCTTCGGTCCGGTTTGTCGGTCATCGTAGCAATCATTAGATCGACCTTGCCTTGCTCAAGGAACTGCATGCGATTTGAACTGACTACAGGCACATATTCGATCTCAACACCTAGTTTGTCAGCCACGTCTTTGGCGAGCTCTGGCTCAATACCAATGATGGCACCTGAGGTGTCCAGGAAGCCATAAGGAACATAATCAGCTTTGACGCCAACAATGAGCTTTCCACGCTCTTTGATGGTGTCTAGGATGTCTGCACTTGCGGTGCTCATGCCTATTCCAGCGATAACACATGCTGCGGCGATAGTTTTAAGAGTTTTCAGTTTCATCTCGATTTTCTCAGTAAATTTCCGCCCATTGAGTGGGCAGCTTGGGTTAAACAGAAAAAGAGAGTCACACTTGAAGCTGTGCTTCGCTCTGGCTAGTCGGAATTATTTAGCAGGATAAAATATGCCGCATACCCAATACTAGGGTGCTATTCGCAGACTGAGCGTTTTTGCTGAATTTTTCAAGCGATTTTTTAGCAGAGCATTAACAGTCTCATTGAACATTCACAAGGCGTGTGCTTTTTAAAGCATTTGCAAGACTGAGCCATCGAGCCGGCGCTGCTTTGAGCAGGGTGTGTGACTGAGGGGCAGGCCATCGCCATCTGGACTGCATTGCATTGCTTTGTGGAACCAGAGAATCCCAAGTGTCAGCTAATGAGTTGCTAATTGACAGGAAAATTGCAATAGAAGCGTTGATTAAGTTCGATAGCTTCGCCTCTTCTGTTCACTTCTTGGTTACTGGTTAGAGTCCACGTCCAGTTTTCATCGGTTGCACTTCGACTCAGTGTTTGAACTCTCATTGCTGGACTGTCGGTGTCTACATTGTAGGTAAGAGAGTTAGATAAAGACCCATACAATACGGCGCATGTGTTTTCAGCGTCCATTGAGTCGAGATCAAGCACAACATCATAGTTATGCTCCAAAACGTTGTCTATGTTTCTTATTCGATCTTCCCTGCCAGTGCGTGTGCCACTGGTATTCTGAATAAGCTTGCGCCCATCTAAGGTATTTGATGTCTCGAATACCATTTCAAGATAGCCGTTGTAAACAACAGCGCTACTATCGCTCAGCTGTGTTCCCGACCAGCTTACCGTTTCTCCTTGTTGAGATCGTATTCCAACAGACGATCGCAGAGTCGGCTGATCCAATCCAGGTTCTACGTGGTGAATTTCGCTATACGTGCCGTTTCCGTCAATAGAAATATCGATGTCTCTGGTATCTCTTTGAAAATGCCATGGTCGGTTATCATTGACCGTGTTTTCATGAATTTCTATTGGATGGGCTAGAGCTAATGCTCGTAGCTGGGCTTCGTAGTGGGCCGCTACATTGACTGTTTCTTCGAAGAACGTAAAGTTCGTACCTACGGTATCTGCAAAGATGATCTCTGTTAGATCTGCATCGCTGACCGACGGATCGGTGCCTGCGATCAACTCTGCGATATTGCTAAGCCCGTCGCCGTCATCATCTGGTCCGCTTGTGTTGAATTGGTCTGCAGTTATTTGAAAGGATTCTGCAGCGTTGAATCCTGTTGTGTAGTTAGCTTCATACGTGCCTAGAACCAGATCACCGTTTGCGTCATAGAACGTGACAGACAAGAGGTGTTCAGTGTTCATTTGCAAATCTGCAGTTACGTTCCAGAATTCATCGCCAATCCATGTTGCCCTTATTTGTGTGTCACCCCAGATTAATCCGAGTTGAAGTTCATTAGAGGAATAGACGGGAACGGTGATGTCAAAACTAACTTGCGCTGTAAATTGAGTGATTGAATCTGTGCTATCTCGTACTGCTTCTGCTTCTGAACTTGAACTTGAATCTGAACTTGAATCTGAACTTGAATCTGAATTTACGATGACATCTGGAACGTTCGGCGTATCGTCGGATTCAATAGGCACTGCAACGCCATTATTTGTATTGAGTTGAGTACCGTCAGATGAACTTGAATCTGAATCTGAATCTGAATCTGAATCTGAATCTGAATCTGAATCTGAATCTGAATCTGAATCTGAATCTGAATCTGAATCTGAATCTGAATCTGA
>JALZWO010000208.1 GCA_023300375.1 Granulosicoccus sp.
GGTAAGGTTACTGGCGCGGTATACGATCTACGCATCAGGGCAAGTACTAAGGGAATGCGACAGCCTATGCGAGTCAATCGCCGGTAGCGCTAACAACGCTGTCGCAAGAGGTGCCAACATGGCTAGCACTGGCTGCGAAGCTCTCTATGTTTGAACCCGTTCTCACATTGCGAAGTAGTACCTCTCACCCTAGAAGGTTTTTTCACAGAACTAGTAAGTTTCCTAGTCGATAGGTGTGCACGAATAGGGTTATATAGACATCGCCAGCAAGGACAGATTCTACTTGGCGTGCGAAAGGTTTCTGCAAAGGAGAGAGAAATGTCATCAGCGGTAATAGGTCTCAATAACAATCAGGTTGCCAATCGTCAGGCAAAGTCTTCTGCTCACTCCGCAGAGGTTGAATCAGGACAATCCGAATACGCCAGCAGCGATGGGGCTGCCAGAGCCCTCTCACACACGGGTACGAACAAAAGCGTAACCGAGCAACTGGCACACTCTCCCACAACAACAAACAAGCTGGCATCTGAGCCCACTACCGCAGAACGACTAGCAGGTATAGTCTCCGACGACATAAAACTCGGTGGTGCGTTGCTCGAGAACGACATCATCGGGGCAACGATAGGACGCGCCGTGTTTGAGTACACGGCTCCTCATGCTAGTCGCGAATTGAAAAGCCTTAGTGGCAAAGCCGGCATGGGTATCGCAGCAGATGCCACGCTAATGGAGGTAGTACAGACGGTTGAAATAGGTCATATTGCCAAGATCGACGCACGCACGACTGGAGCTACTGTCAATGCCCACGCGACAGCTGGGGCCAGCGGCCAACTCAAGGGTCTGGCAAGCGAGTTTGATATTAAATTGAGTACTGGCGCGGAAGCTATGCTGATTGATGCTCGTGCAGGAATAGAACTGAGCATTACCCCCAAATCCATAGTTGATGCTTATAACGACTACATTGACCCGATCGTGGATTGGGCTGCCAGTACGGATGTGCCCGGCTTACCCGACCTGCCAGACACGTTCGATCATGGATTGGTACTGGGTGGCCATGTTGAGGGTGGCATCGGTGCGGCAGCGAAAGCCGGTGTAGGGGCCGAGTTGGGTAATGGCAGAGGAACCAGAGTCAAAGCGAACTTTAAAGTTGGACTGTGGAAGGTCTTTGGAATGGGCGCTTTCTTCGGGGTAAAATAGAGCCAAACGGTTATTGCATTTCTGCTCTTCTGAATCCCGCTGCAAAAGCCATAGTATATTCGTACGTCGACTAAAAATACGCGAGCCGACTAAGCTGTTCATCATCTTTGTACCTTGTCTAAAGCGTTGACTTTAACAATACCGTTGGTGGATCATCGCAGTTTGAAGAACACGCCGAGAGACACTTTCAGTATGAGTGAAAAATGAGCCTCTCGGAAATCGTATTTTCAAAACCTATCCGCGTTTTCAATCTACTGCTGTGGAAACGACGTTGGTGGATAATTGTGATCCTTTGGATATCGCTATGTGCAATAGTATTTGCGATAACAGGGCCTTCACCTGTCTCTGAGCTGGGAGCCCGAACTGGTTTTTCACTCTTTATCAGTTCAGCAATGATGAGCGTAGTGGCAATGTTGATATGTTCACTTCATGCTTTCAGAAATCAACGCTTGAAATGGATTCTGATATTTCTTATAACACTGCCTTTTTCAGTGATCCCCTACCTCTACATCACGCGCAATTCACCTGCTGAATCTGTTACCGCGAGGTACCTATGACTCAGTGTTTTGGCACTATCAATTCATAAAACATAATAAATAGTGACAAATGACGATTGCAACTGTGCTCTCATAATTCAACTGAAAATGCGGTAGCATATTCTTACGTCGACATTAAAAAAACGAGCTGAGTTGAATGAACTTAACCTCTATTCCAAGTTTAAACCGTTTTCTCTGGCCGCGTCGTTGGTGGATTATTGTAGTTTCAGGAACGCTCCTGTTCGCGATAATGTTGGTCACGACTAGCCCGTCATCGACATCTGAACCAACGGTGACAATCTTTCTCTCTGGAGTTTTAGGTATTTTGATGATGTACTTATCGTCGCTATTCATTTGTATGAACAACGCGATAATAAACCGCCGGCGAAAATGGATTTTACTGATGTTATTTTTATGGCCGATCGGTATAGTTTCCTACCTCTACATCACGCGCAATTCACCAGCAGAATCTATCCCCGCAAAATACCCCTGACTAAAATGGCACTTACGTAAGACCGTCATCCCCACGTAAGTGGGAATCCATAAGGCTATAAACCTTAGACTCTTAGCCTTCGCTGGAATAACACGCCCTATTATGTTCACTTAAGTAAATGCCATTCCAAATGACTCAACGTTCTGATATCACCTAGTCATAAAACGCGATAGATAGGCATCAACCTGCCCCGCTTGAAGCATAATCTCTCTGACCAGCTGATCAGCGAGAAACGGCAGCAGTATCATCAGAACAACCAGCGACGCCATAGCCTTCAATGATGTTGCAAGAAAGAACACATTGAAATGCTGAGCAGAACGATTAATAACGCCCAACGCTACATCAATGATAAACATCACGATCATGACAGGCCCGGCAATACGCAACGCCAAGTGCATGAAACGGGACAATTCGGCTTCAAACAACATCACTGAGGCTTCACGCAACCCACTGATAGGGGTGAGTAATGGCCATGCAGCAAAACTCTCAAGCAAAGACGTGATGGTCAACAGAAATCCGCCCGCTGCAACAAATAGATAAACAGCCCACCGACTCAAGAGCGTACCCAGTAACGTTGCCTCGTTGCCAATAATCGGATCGAACGACAGCGCAAAGGACATTCCAATCTGAGTATCGAGAATAATGCCTGCGGCATCAAACGCCCATAAAAACAAACCAAAAAACAGCCCTACAGCAACACCAATGAATATCTCTTTTGCAAAAAGATTAACCCACAACATCGTTGAAAGATTAACTGGTGACTCCAACGGCTGCACCACGACGCTAATAATAGCGAGAGAGAAAAACATGGAATTACGGACCAGCCCTGGAATCATGTTCCTGCTAAAAATCGGCAACAGCATAAAGGCAACTGCAATACGCACGGTACTGAGAAAGATGATTATCGAGTAATTCCCCAGAACATCAAGCGCTGCGGCGTCTGACATCTGAGCTTACCGAAACGATGTCATTTGCGGAAAATCAGTGAATATCTGATCTGCAAATTGGAATAGCGTACCGCCCATTAATGATGCTGTTAAAAAAATGGTGATGATAACCACTACAAATTTTATAGCGAATTGGAAGGTCTGTTCCTGCAATTGGGTAACTGCCTGAAAAAATGCAACCAGCAGTCCAACAGCCGCAGCAACGGCAACAGGTGGCCCCGCCAGCAACAGCACCATCCACAGCGCTTGCTGCGTAATCTGGATCATGTCAGATTGCAGCACGTCAATATTCTCCTATTACGGCTGCTACCTCAGACATAAGATAACACCAGCCCATGCATCAGCTTGGCCCAACCTTCTATAAGAACAAATAACAGAAGTTTGAACGGCAAAGAGACAATAGTGGGCGACAACATCATCATCCCCATAGCCATCAATATATTTGCAATAACCAAATCAATAATGACAAACGGTAAAAATATTAGAAAGCCAATCTGAAAGGCGGTAGTGAGCTCACGCAAGGTAAACGATGGAATAACAATGACAAAGTCTGTCGCCGAAATAGCATCTCTCTCATCCTCATCCACCATCCGGCGTATGGTGTTGAGAAAGAATTCCCGATCAGTCGGATCAGAATGTTTTAGCAAGAAGTCCCTGAGTGGCTCTTTTGCTTGATTAGCAGCAATCAGCATCTCCTGACTGCTCTGCGCCGCCGAATCCAGATTATCTACCCCGGCCATCATCCTAGTACCCACTGGATACATCACATAAATAGTGAGAATTAACGCCATACCGTTGAGGACCAAATTTGGCGGTACCTGCTGCAAGCCAAGCGCTTGCCTAAGCAGGCTAAGCACAACAACAATCTTGGTGAAGGAGGTAGCCATAACAGCAACAAACGGCGCAAGTGACAATACAATGACTGTGATCAGCGCCGATGAAGGTGTAAAACTTGTCAGATCCATGCGAAGTCCCTATCGCGACTATTCAGTAATAGAAAAAAAATAATCAATCAACTGATCGATCCGCTTCAGTTCTCATTGCCAAGCATTGACCCAATTCAACCAACACACCGTCAACAATAGTTGGAGGTAGGGTGTTACTTGGAATCACAAGCTCTACTCGTGCGCCGGCACTAAAGGCACAGGGAAACAATTTCTGTTCACAGGCCAACAGCTGCCTAACATCTTCGAGATGGGCATTGATTAGTCTGATACTCGGATGCTCGGTACGTTGCTCATCCTTACTTAAAGGCAGCGGCTGAGAATTAATTCCCTGTAGTTCAAACGATGCCTCGTCAGCGTTCCAATGTGCCTGAAGAGAGTAGGGCCCAGCTGTTAGATGACATGCGTTCGCAAGATGAGATACATCACCGAGCAACAACATTGCGCCCTGTGTCTTTACAGAAGCCAAGTCAGAAGCGCTCAACGGTGCAATATCAAACCTGATATCAATCGACTGATGGTGTGATTCAATGCACACTAGCCCCCCAAGGTTTTCTTGGATTGCGGCGATGTTACTTAACAAGTGATCAGGCACGACCAAAGCGAGCTGGCGATCAACAGACCCCGTGAGTGACAAGGTATGCGTCAGACTGGCAGCCGTCAAAATCTTATTACTCGGTTGCCACTCTTGGTCATCTCCAAGAAGCATGGCAGCGATATGTAGCAAATCAGCATGCGCATCAAGCAGGACAGCGTCGCGTAACGCCGGAATATCATCATTCCAGAGCGGCGTATCAATGGCCAGGCAATAATCGTCAGCCACAAACCAACGACGTTGAATACCTGCAGCTGTGTCCAACATCATCATGCTACGTTCGCCTCGTGTACCGGCAGCTCTATAATCGATTTGCAACCGCCATCTTCAGCATCGGCAAGCCATAAACGCCCACCATGCAAATCGAGGAATGAGCGACAAATGTTCAAACCCACGCCCATGCCCTCTGGTTTACTAGTTACAAAGGGGGTGAACAGAGTATCTCTAGCGTCGTGAAGGCCTGGACCAAAATCGCTGATGATGATGCGCAAGCGATCTCCATGTACTTCAGACATCACCTGAATAATACGATGCTCCATTGGTGTACCTACCATGGCATCTGCAGCATTTTTGAGAATGTTCAAAACGACTTGTTGCAACATCACTCGATCACCTAACACCTGACATCTACCGATAGACTCGCCCACCTCGATACGGCAACTGTACAAACGAAAATACCAATCGAGTAAAGACGCAGCCTCGTCCACTAATTGCCGCACAACAAGCACTTCTCTGGAAGGTGCTCTAGCTTGGGTATAGTCTCGTATGCGCTTGATTACATCGCTGGTAAACAGTGCTTGCTCACCGGCTGAATCAAGAGCTTTCATTATGTCGGGCGCGATGGATGGATCACGCCCCAATCGAGCTTTTAGCCCCTGAACAAGATTGGATAATGTCGCTATGGGCGTATTGATTTCGTGTGCAAGCGTTGTGGCCATTTCGCTAATCGACACAGTTCTAGAGGTGGCGAACATCGCCTCTCGAGCTTGCATATAACGTTGTAAACCAGCAAGCAGCTCGCTATCGTGGCAAAGCGCCTCTGGTAATTCAGACATCAGGACTCTGCCAAATCATCGCTATGATGAGATACGTGCAATTCGTCGATGTGATGACCTCGCTCTGCGAGCGCATCCTGCAGATCGATTAATGAACGACCACTTGGGCGCGCTGCAGACTGCGCCAACAGGTTTACCTTCACACTCCAATGTCCATCACTACTTAATGTCAGCTGTACGTTTTGCACATTATGAACATTGCCCGGTAGGTCAATATTCCAACGACCTGTTGACAGTTCGGAGGCACGAAGCGTAGAGACACCAGAGCTTGTGGAAAATGCGGTGCCCAGAGCAGAATCGCCTATCGATTTGGGTGCCTGCGAAGCGCTTTGTAGGTGTAGCCTGTGCATGGTGTTGGACAGCTCATCAACCCTGAGAATTTGCTCTGTTGAAGAGCGACCAGCGACAAAGGTGGCACTTAATCGATCTGCTGGCTGAGAACTACTCGTCAAGCTAGAAACAATCGCAGTATCCAATCGCTCTGATGGAACGCGCGACACACTGTCAGTGGCTAATTCACTTATTCTCAATGCTCCAGCTTTGACGGACGTCTCTACGATCGCTACTTGTCCGTTATCTCCATCTGCTGCGACAGCATGGGTAACTTCGCCTGCTTCAGCGCTTTCACTATCAACATTGGATTTCTCTACTGCTGGTGTTGCCGTGTTCGATTGCTTACCCGCCGATGTCTGCTGTTCGCGCTGTGCAACTTTGTGTACCGCATCCGAAAAACTGCGCGAACTGGGGGATTCTGATCCGGTGTTCGATGAACGACGAGCCAAATCATGGGCTGAAGGACGCCATACGCTATTGATCATGTGAGATACCCTCGCTGTGCAAAGTCGTCTTCAGCAACTTCCGCTGCCCGACTATTTTGAAACCTTGCCGCAGTGGCGATACGGGCACCCAGTTTTTCGTTTAACGCATCGCCTCGAAGCTTCATTTCATGTAGCCGCGACTGCAATACTTGCAACTGTGTTTTGGCAGCTTCTATAGCCTGCTCTTGCACGACAACTTCTGATTCGCATTGGCGCATTGCCTGTAGGCTCTCAACTTCCTGACACAGCTTCAGCTGTAATTCATGGGCAGTTAAATCTACGGATTGTTGCAAACTGAGCCGGGAGTCGCTGAGCTCCTGGTTAAGCTGCTCTAACTTCTGGTGCAACACATCGAGTTCACGCTGCTTGTTGAGCACGTCTTGTCGTTGAATACCGAGTAATCGTAGCTCTCGGTTATACCGAAATTCAGCAAGTTCAAGTAACTTGGTGGCCTGATTGTCGCGCCCTCGTGTAGGCATCATGCTGGTGCCTGGGGCTGCTGATCGAGCACAAGTGCAAGTTGTTCTAGCATCTCTTCAACATCAAAAGATTCTTTAGGAGACTGCGTTAGCCACGCATTTAAGCTGTCAATAACCGCTAAGGTTTTGTCAGCCACAGGATCTGAGCCAGCTCTATATTCACCCACCTGCACAAGCAACTCAATTTCGTCAAACTTGGCGAGGATCCGTCTCACTGTGGACGCTAATGCCAACTGAGAAGGAGACACTAATTGCGGAAACAATCTGCTGATGCTCTGAGAGACATCAATAGCTGGATAGTGGTTACGTTCAGCCAAACTGCGCGAGAGTATGATGTTGCCGTCCAGAATCGAGCGCACCTCCTCTGAAATAGGATCATTGGCTTGTTCATCATCTGTGAGTACAGTGTAAAAAGCCGTAATAGAGCCTGTGGCGGCAGTGCCACTTCGCTCAAGCAATTTTGGAAGTTCGGCAAACACTGACGGTGTAAAGCCTTGGCGTACAGGCGGCTCACCGGCGGCTAAGCCCACTTCTCTAACAGCACGTGCGTACCGTGTTAACGAATCAACAAGCAGCAGCACATGCTTGCCATCACGCGCATACCCTTCAGCAATAGCAGTGGCTGTGTGAGCTGCACTGATTCGTTCAATGGCGGGCCTATCGGATGTGGCCACGACGCAGACGCTACGAGCACGTCCTTGCTCACTGAGTGCATCCTCCAGAAAATCCCTCACCTCTCTACCACGTTCACCAATCAGCGCTATCACAACAACATCCACATCTCGGGTTTCAGCAAGCATGCCTAACAAGGTGGATTTACCCGCACCTGCCGG
This sequence comes from Granulosicoccus sp., assembly GCA_023300375.1. Classification (GTDB taxonomy): domain Bacteria; phylum Pseudomonadota; class Gammaproteobacteria; order Granulosicoccales; family Granulosicoccaceae; genus Granulosicoccus. The sequence continues at coordinate 7,892 of JALZWO010000208.1, forward strand.
AGCGAAAACACCGCATCGTTGGCCTTGCCCAATACTCAACACAGCGTCTATGACTTTGATGCCCGTAGAGATTTTTTGCAGAACGCGTTGACGAACCAAAGGACTGGGTGCCGCCGCTCTCAACGGCATCTGTTTGTCAGCTATAGGTAATGATTGATCGTCAAGCGCCCGACCAAAACCATCCAGAACACGGCCCTTCAATGCATCGCAAACACCAACGGTCTGGGTGGATTTCGATAAAGTCACCTCAGACCCTAATGCAAGTCCGTGCAGTTCGCCCAAGGGCAATAAAATAGCTTCCAATCCATCAAAGCCGATCACTTCGGCTTCGAGTTGTGGTGTGTGTAAATCACTCCCAAGGTGTGCAACTTTGATCTGCTCGGTATCATCGGCAGACGTGCTTTGTAGAACGCATCGTTGCCCGATACGTGCGGGTAGTCCGGTGACGCGAATGGTGTTGCCTCGAACACTAACCACGCGTCCTTTGTGTCGTACCGTGCACCCGCTGACAAGTTTTGCCTGAAGGGCTTGAACATGGTCTGTTAAATCATTGGGCCGCGCTGCTGAACTGACAGGACTAACTGATCGCTCAGGCTGACGCTCAATCATGTTCTTGGACGCAACTTGTTGTCTGGCGCAGTCTCACTGCCACCCAGAAAAACGTCAGCAAGAGCGTCTAATTGCGTCTCAAGGTCGATATCAATTAAACCAAACTGAGTTTCTAGCGTGCAGGCACCCTCTTTTGCCTGATCATCAGAAACCACCTCAATCGTTGTTCGAAGTAGTGTATCCGCTGAGGTATCCAGCTCACGTAGTCTTTGTCTTATTTTGTCAGCGTAAGCAACCGACACGCGCAAACGAACAGGTTGATCGGACGGCGCCAACTCAAGCACAGCTTCTCGAGCCTGAGCCGCCAACCATTGCTCGGGAGCCACATTGCCTGCAATTTTGCGAACAGCAGATAGCGCTAGATCACTAACAGCCGACTGCGTATTAGCTTGTAGTTGCTGATAGCGACCGTGCAGTTCTTCAAAATGCCCAACGCTGTCTTGCTGTGCACTTTTGAGTCCGGCGGCATAACCCGCCTCAAAGCCTGTCTCTTCGGCACTCACCACTCTCAATTGAAAATCATCTGCCAGCGTTTTCTTGAGCTCAGAAAGATGCTGCATCTGCTCAACGGCACCAGCAAGCTCAGTTTGTTCTTCTACTCGAAATACGCGTTTGTCAGTAGCAAGCCAAGATTTTTCGTCGGTGAATAAGGTTACAAAACTCATGGATGTACTTCACTCTGTTTGAGGGTGTCGTCTTTGACAGCTTCATTCAAAGACACGGCACCTACCGTCGGCGCTTGCTCTACCTGAGTTTGTGAGTCAGCTACCATTGCAGACGACTGCAAGGCATGTGCACGATTCAATATCGCTCTTGCCACGGTTGCAGGAACATCTAAACCAGCATCTTCCAACGATTCACCCAGCCTAGCTACCGGTAATGTTGGGTCAAGCGAGCAGCGCAACACAGAGCCACCAGCGTGGAGAAGAAAATCCTCTACCGCGTCAGCTTCTGGTGCGCTGATAAATTCCGCAGAGTCAGCATTAGTCCCCTGTTCAGCTTCAAGACTTAATGCTTCGTCTATGATTTGCTCAGCAATGTTGATTCCCACTATATTGTGCACCGCTCTAATACAGCGACCATCTAACCAGCGAGCAACCGCTGGTGCATGAATCAAAAATCCACATAGCCGCTGAAATTGGCGTCGTTCTTCAAGCTCTAACAAGCACCACAATGGCATAACATCCACGCGTGGCCATGTCCATTGCTCTGGCTCATCGAGCTCACCCGCTTCGTGCAGGCTAATCAAGGCTTTGGCAACCATTGCACGGGATTGCCGGTGCGATGCCTCAGGAGTTAAGTTTGGCATATTACTCACCAACTTATTGCGCTCCTCGGTCAGCAGCTTGTGTCGTTGTAACAGAAACCGCCGTCGGTTGATCTTTAACGCTGATCGCACGCGTGCTTTGCCTAGACAGTTTGCCCCACAACAGTGCGATGATTCCTAGTAACAAAAGGCCGCCTAACAGCACTGAGAGATTGATTGCATTGTTGCTCAAAATAGTGGCTATCGGCATAGATATTCCTGCCGTTTGTATATTGTCAACGTGCTGTGAAACCGGCATAGTAACGGGCTGCTCAGCTTTGAATAACGCCACTGTTACGTTGTCATAAGGCAGATTTTCTATGCCGTTTATAACCAGTGCCTTTACCCTGGACACACTACCACTCAAATCGACATCAGCACGGTGTTTGATAAAAACAGAAGCTGAAGCAGGTTTTACTTTGTCACTTAACTGATTGTTTTCCGGTACTACCAGATGCACCCGAGCCATCAGTACACCATCAATGCTAGATATGGTGTGCGCTATCTCTTGAGACATAGCATGGTTGAGGCGAGCACGCTCCTCTAGAGGTGATGATACGAACCCCTCTTTAGCAAACACCTCGCCTAAGTTGTCGTAACTTTCACGTGGCAAACCATTGGCTCGAAGAAGATTAACAGCTGATGCAAAACTGCTCTTTTCGGTCAAGACCGTAAACTGTCCACCGGCCTCACGCGTTTTATTTGCAGGCATCCCCGCACTGTAGAGCAAAGCAACCATGTCGTTAGCTTGCGGTTCCGACAGGCCTGAATATAGCTCTTGCTCGCTACAGCCACTCAACACCAGCAGTACAACACTGGCAAGCACGATGCTCAGGTATTTGCGCATTCGCCTAACTAAGTTTCGTGCTTGCAGTGTTTTCACGTTTCTACCCTTGCTGCTTAAACAGCTGTTGAAGACCATCCGCCGTACGGTTCGCAACGTTAGCAGTTAGTTGCGAATGAAACATAAACTCCTGACTACGCACAGTGAGCATAATGATTTCACTGGACGTTAGCTCTTGCCCACTAGCAGCAGCCTCAGTGGCGAACTCTGACAATTGCTGTGCTTCATGATCAAGTCTGTCGAACGGCTGAAAAATCGCCTTAGCAGCGGCAGACGGCTCTGAGACTGAACTTACAGCCGTTGCAGACTCTGCCCGCTGAAGATGATTGGCAAACGAGCTACTCATATCAGAGGTTAGAGATCCTCCGTAACCGACCTCAACACTACTGGCCTGAGAAGTACCTGTGGTTGCTGCAGACGACGCTGATGCCATCGATACCGGTTCCATATGACTCTCCTATACGTGGTGCTATTACTGCTTGCGAGCCAACGTGTCCAGTGCGGTACCGGTGCTGACCAATGAAGTGTGCGATGCATTGGATAGATACTGCATGCGAAATGTTTCTGCCGATAAAAGCGCAACATCTGAAGGCTTGTCGCCGTTTTCTGACATGTTGTCTATACGATCGATAACTTTGTCAGCCTGGCGATCAAGTGATTTCCCCCAAGCACCGGCCATAGCTTCAAACCAACTAGTTTGTTTTCCACTATTTGCCTGTCCATTAGCTTCGGAGGTTTGGTTATTCGATACTGGTGCTACATCACTCATTTAACTGCTCCTTTTATTAATCACTGTGAACGACTTAAAATTCGAGTTCTGACGTTGTGTCGTCTTTCGTCAGAAATACACGCCCTTTTTTAATATTGGTTATCTGATGACCTGTAGGCAACATCGAACCAACAAAATAGCGTGTTTGATCCTGGGTAAGCACATACGCCGGTTCATCTGATACGACCATAGCCACACGTTTACCGGGATCTTCAGGTATTTTTGCTTCTTTTACAGGTGGTGCTACGTTGTTGATGTTCCAGTTTTTCAGTTGTGGCATATCGATGCCAACAGCCTGACGAACGATGTCTAACTGTTGCTCATCGGCCACCGCTGTAGCGGCCTGAAGAACACCTGACTCATCGAACGTAACGATAGCAGCCACGCCATTGATACGAAATACATCCACAAGCTGCGACTGCAGTTGCTCGAGAACCACAAACTGTTGCTTGGTAGCGAATGCTTGTTCACGGAGAAAGCGTTCCACCCGCATCCGTTGTTCATTTGATTTCAAGGTGCCACTTAATACAAGCCCAGTAGTGCTTGACTGCAGATTCAGTCCGGCAAGTTCGTTCTCCACTAGAAATGCCTGTACAACCGCCTCAGGTGCGGGTTGTTGTTGGCTTAGCGATGCAAGGACCTGCCAACTGCCAATGCTGAGAAAAACAAGAGCACAAGCCACCAATGAACCACCCACTAGTCGCCCTTGATTAAACCATGGCGCAACAGGTTCATTGGGTTCATGTAAACCCACTTGAGCGGCGGTATCTGAATATTCTCTATCGTCAGTTATATCAGCACTAGCGGCAAATGATTGTGCAACCAATGCTTCAGGGAGACTATCCGATGTACCCAATGCCAACCCACTGAACTTGAGTCCCACTTCTGACATGAGTATTGTCTGATCGTCGCACATGAACTGCGCCCCGTTACTGTAGGTGTTCTCGCCGACGGTAATCTGTCCACTCAACACCGTTATACCGATCTGAGGACGATCAACGCTAAGCTGCAGAACAGCGTCAGTTGCGCATAAGTCGCGCAATACAACATCATGATCGCTGCTACGCCCGATGGTCAGCAGACCCGAAGACGGCAATGGCATCGACCCGATGAGCAAATCGTTTCGATACGCGCTAACAGCCCACGCGTTTTTATCATTAACGATGCTCATTTTGTGGCGGCCTTACTCATTTTGAAATGGCTTGCCATTCATTAAATTGTTCAGAATCAGATTGTGTTGCATCTGCCTGCACTGGGTTAGCGCCCTGCACCCTCGCTGCTACGCTCGATGGCGATGCAATCACATCAGTAACAGATCCGCCTACTGTTTGCCAACCATCGCCCTGGGAGGGTCGAGTGTTAACAGTGGGCTGCTCTTGCTGAACAGACGGTCTTTGCAGACGTTCGACGTTTGCAGATACCCCTTCAGGCGTTAAATTAACCGTGTTTCCACCGCTTTTAGGCAATGATTCTTCGATACTGAATCGATCATCTCTAGCCGCCAGCGCTTGCTGCACCGATTCCATTCTTCGTGGAGCCGAGGACACTATCTCTCCTTCAGTGCCAGACAGATAGGGCGCGCTAAGACGCGCTACGCTTTCTGTTCCGGGGCGAAGACTTAACCTGGGAGTAATAAGAAACAAACGCTCAACTCGACTGCTCGTTCTTACATTATTTCGAAAAAGAGCACCCAGACCCGGTATGTCTCCTAATAAAGGTACTTTGGATAATCTGTCTGTTTTCAGCTCTCTAACCAAGCCACCTATCAGCAGGCTCTCACCTACATTGATGAGTGCTTGTGTATTTATCGATGACGATTCAATAACAGGGATATTGTCAACTTGTCTGTCTGAAGCCGACCCATCCTCAATCGACACCAGGAGTTTGATCTGGTCTTGGCCATGGGAGTTGAACACATGAGGCGTTACCCGTAGCTTCGTTCCCACAGACACATTGAATAAATCAACTTCCTCTTGTCCTTCTACTCTGACAAAGAACGTTGACGTGGTATCAAGCAATGCTTCGACGTTTGATAATGTCATAACGTGTGGTTTAGACACAATACGCGCAGCACCTTGCGTTTCAAGAGCCCGAATGCGAGAGATGAATTTGTATCTATCGCCAAGAACCAAAGACAAGATGCCGCCTTGGCCTGAGGGCGCAATTCCGCCAATGTTCGGCTGTAACTGTAAATCTCCAGCTCCACCACTACCTACCAGTACCTCTGCGTTATCTAGCTGTGCACGCCAATTGACACCTAAATCGCGGAGCTTATCCGTATCCATATCGATGATAGTGGCTTCTATCTCGATCATCTTAGGTTCAACGTCGAGTGTGTTGATTAGCTGCTCGTAGGCTGCCAAGCGCTCTGGTTTGTCACGAATAAGTACTGCGTTATTGAGGCTGTCAGCCACAATTCGCGAACTACCGGCAGATCCACTACCAGAGAACAAAGTTGAGCTTGGCTCTTCTGAATTGCCTTGATTCGCCAAAGATACCTGTCCCTGTAAACCTTGGCCTCGCAACCCTTCCAGCGTATTAGATGTTCCAGTACCTTGGTTGCTGCGCGAGGCGATAGCACCGGGCTCAATAAGGGTTCGTAATGTGGTTGCAACGCCTGGCACTGTTATTTTCTGTCCACCCACTTCCATGACCACATCGTGCGCCCATGCATACCGTAGCTTGAACATTTTGAAAGCGTCGTGCGTGGCTTCGATTGGCGCTTTTTTCACAACCGTTGGCTTATCTACGGCTTTGAGAATTTGTTGCACCTGATCACGAAAACGTTGAGAGCCTGTTACCACGAGGCCCATATCAGTTTGCGCCAACGTGTTCGATACATCTGGCAACCCCATTTGACGAGCGTTCGCTACCACGCGTTTGGCCACCGCAGGTGACAGACGTAAAATGTTTCTTTCGCTCTGGTTAGACGGGTATACGTAAACCTTCGAGCCATCGTAGTAATAGGCAACCTGAAAAGTGCGGGCAACCTGATCAAACACGCTCTTCGCAGAACCTGCAAAGTCGCCGTTAACCATACCAGTGATCTCAGGGGCAAAATCGACAGGAACACCAACACGTCCGAAAAGCTCAGTAACAAAACGCTGCACCGATTGCTCGCGACTCTTGATTAGCACCTGTCGATCAAACGAAGGTACCTCTGCGGTCCACGCCACATTCGAAACACTTAGTGCCAGGAAGCAAATCAACCCAGACTTAAAGAAAATATTCTTCATTGCACAGTTACCAGAGACGGCGGCGCTTCGGAGGAAACATGATGGACGATATTTAGTTTCAGTGTAGGCACAAGTTCACCAATTGACAAAACAGGCACATGAAAGTGAGTACCCTTTATAAGAAGCCAGATATGCCGCCGTAGCAGAACATTAACTAGTACAACCTGAGGCTGATGTTCATCAAGCACTCCACAAATTAATTGACGCACTCGTTCGGCCATAGCCGGCTGCATAGGCACGCTTTGACCTTCAGCATTTCTCATTGCCTGCATTAATTGCTCTTCTAACGCTGGGGACAGGGAAACTGCCTTCAATGATCCATCTGGAGCATGCCTGTGACAGGTTTGGCGCGCAAGCGCAATGCGAACGTGCTCTGTTAGTGCTGTAGGGTCTCTATCAATCTGCGAAGCCTCTACCAACGCTTCAAAAATACCGCGCAAGTTGCGAATAGAGACATCTTCTCCTACAAGATTGCGGAGTACCACCGAGATGCCCTGTACCGGAATGACGCGTAGCGTCTCTTTGACAATATCGGGATAATCTGTACTCGCCAATTGAAGCAACTGGCTGGTTTCCTGAATACCAAGAAACAATGTGGCGTGTTGCTTTAGTGCGGCTTCCATAACTGGAATAACCTCACTTATTAGTTGTTCTTGATTAACTTCAGCTTCAGTGTGTATGGGTACCTCGTAGGCAAGAAGCTCCCAACCACTTGTGCGTTGTGGATAAAAATGAATTTTCACCTCTGGCATGGGAACACCAGAATGCAATTGTAATCGCGCCATGCTCTCCACCACAGCTGCCTGCAACAGTGTGTCAGCGCCTTCAGCAGCAGCACTGCCTGGGAGTTCTAATAGCAGTGGCGCAGCAGCCTCCACAGGCATTGACTTAACAGGAGAGACGGCACGGTGTTGTTTGACCTTACCGTCCAGAACGCGATTAAAGGTTGGGGAGTTTATGCGTTGTAATCGTTGGCGCAGTGCTGGCACTAGGAGCCCACCAGAAATTCCAAGCACCAAGGCAAGTGCGATGAACACCAGTGAAGGAAACCCGGGAACCAGGCTCATCATAAAACAGATGCCACCCGCCACGATCATGACCCGCGGGATAGCGGCAAATTGCTTCTGAATGGAATCGCCAAGGTGCCGGTCAGATTGATTATCTGTGGCACGCGTCACAATTAAGCCCGCTGACATCGCACCGAGCAAGGCAGGTATTTGAGCAACTAGACCGTCGCCAATGGTGAGTATTGAATACTTGCCCATGGCATCACCAGCACTCATGTTGAGCTGCCAGATACCAATGGCAAGCCCCCCTAGCAAATTGACTATGATGATAACGATACCAGCGATAGCATCGCCTTTAACGAACTTCATAGCACCATCCATACTGCCGTGCAACTTGCTCTCTAGCTCTAGCTCTCGCCTCTTGGCCCGAGCTTCAGTTTTGTCGATCAGACCTGAGCGTAAGTCAGAATCAATTGAAAGTTGCTTGCCAGGCATGGCATCTAGCGTAAATCGCGCACCAACCTCAGCAACACGTTCGGCACCCTTGGCAATAACAAGAAACTGAACAAGGGTAATGATAAGGAACACGACCAAACCTACAACCAAATTACCGCCTGCAACCATTTCCCCAAAGGTATTGATAATGTCACCTGCATCGCCGTGTAGCAGGATCATTCGAGTTGTGGCAACCGATAAAGCGAGCCTGAACAGTGTGGAAATAAGTAGTACGCTAGGAAAGACTGAGAACTGCAACGCAGAACCAATGTAGATGCTCATTAGCACCAGCATGATGCCTATTGCGATATTCAGTGCAACGAGCGCATCGATGATCAGACTCGGCAAAGGCAATATCATCAGAGCGATGATCGCAACAAGCAATGCAGCAAGGGCTATGTCGCTAAAACGACTGCCAATACTGGGGCGTCCGGCTCCCGATGCTTGAAGGTAGTGTCCTAAGTTCATGAATAATACTTCGCCCTTGTCCCTGTGAGCAATGTGATCTTTGCTGAATCTGCCGCACGCTTTCGGAGCAGACAACGTTCAAAAAAATTACAAAGATAACAACAATTACTGTCACTACCAACAGACTACTCTGAACCGAAAACTTTGTAAATGCAACGAACAGTGACAATTCAACGTTTTATTCAAAACCTTGCGCCACTTAACACTGTTCAGTTCCCGTTAGGGTAATCACAGTAAACTACAAAAGATTTGCGTAAAATTTTGAACACCCACGCACACGCCAAGCGCCTTGTTAAAGGATTAACCCATGAGCGATGATCAGAACAGCGGTGACAAAACTGAAAACGCGACACCTAAGCGCCTACGGGATGCGCGAAAAAAAGGTGATGTAGCCAAGGGGCGCGATTTAACCAGCACGCTGAGCCTTGCATTCTATTTTGCGTTGCTATGGTTGACGTGGCGTTATTGCAGCGAGCGCGTCGTGGTACTCATGGACACCATCTTTGCATCCATAGGCGAAGATTTTGAGCAAACGTTGCCACTGATCGGCAGCCAGGCGATTGATACTTTCCTGATCCTAAGTGCCATTTTGGTGTTGCCTGTAGTGGCTTTTGGCCTATTGTTAGAATACCTGCAAACAGGCTCAGTGGTGGCTCTCGATAAAGTAATACCCAAAATGAGCCACTTGAATATGGCTGAAGGTTTAAAACGAATGTTTAGTATGGATAGTGTTTTTGATCTTCTCAAAAACATTGCTAAAGCCCTGATCCTAGGCGGCGTGGCTTTTCTAATCGTACGCTCATCGATGGACTGGTTAGTGCTTCTCCCCGCTAATTCAACGGCCAGTGTGGCCTCAGGGCTCAGCAAACTAACCATCATGCTCATGGGTTGGACACTAGCCTTTTTCCTGTTTGTTACCGCCCTGGATACAGCCTATCGCCACCACGCGTTTGCCAAAAAAATGAAAATGAGCATGAGCGACATCCGTAAGGAGGGTAAAGAGAACGAGGGAGATCCGATGATAAAAAATCAGCGTCGCGAGCTACACCGTGAATTGAGCGAACAAAGTGCTACCGGCGCCGCATCAGCTGCCAGCGTTTTGGTTGTAAACCCAACGCATGTGGCCATTGCAATCCAATTTAATCCCGATGAGGCACCGGTACCTATCGTTACTGCAAAAGGCGAGCATCACGTGGCACGGGCCATGCGAGATGCCGCCAATGATAATAATGTACCTGTGGTTCGAAATGAAAGGCTAGCACGCACCTTGCTAGCAGATGTGGATGAAGGCGATGTTGTCCCGGAGGGGCTGTTTGATATCGTCGCTGAGATTATTTTCTGGGCAGGTCGTGTTGTCGATCGAGTGGAGACATTACGCCAACACACTGGAACAGGCGAACCAGACATCGACCCTGTACCTGCGGCGCCCGGTGAAGATCTCACGGCCTACCCTCATTTTGCAAGCCAGACAGAGAACGCTACCCCATGAACAGCTCATCGTTCCCCTTCAGCCTGCTAATCACCTTGCTGGCGTTAATTCTTGTATTGGCCCTTGCCTGGTTTACTCTAAAATTTCTTGCAGGGCTAAGCCGTCATCGCTTGCAGGCGGGACGGATACAAATAATACAAAGCCAATCAGTGGGAAGTCGTGAAAGGCTGGTGCTGGCAAAAATAGACGGAAAAGACTATGTGCTTGGCGTGACAGCTGGGAACATCAGCGTCATAGACCGGCTTGGCGATTCTTTGGAAGGTCATGTCGAATCGACACTTGAGAAGTAATAAAATTTCTAGTGAATGATGTAAAAATTCAGCAGCACTAGGGAGTCTCCAAGTAACGAGCTGTGTTTGCACAGCGTAAGGTACGCTTACATCAGATCTGAAACGAAGTACATCTCATGGCGGGAATTGACACCGGCAATGCCACAACGTCGTGACCACTTAGGTAGATTGTAGGTAGGTGATAGGGATATGCGTCAAACCACTTAGCTGTAGTGCTATTCACTTATCGAGTTCATCAGACACTCGCCGCTTCAACACAGCATGCAATGGTGGGTGTTCCCAGAACCAATTAATCCACAGTTGATGATCAACACCTTTCTGTTTAAGTTCCAGCCACACCTTGTGCAATCGTGGAGTAGATGAAAAAAAACCATCAAACACACCGGGCCTAACAAACTTGATCTCACCTTCCCAAATGAGTTCTTTCTTTGCAGTCAATATCGTCAGATAGTCTCCATCTTTCAGAAAATACATGTGGTCATAATTCTTGCAGTTCGAAATATGGTGTTGGTAATCTAATACTGCACAGTCAAAGGTACCTTCATAACCTTGTACATAATGCGCGTACAGATGCCCCTCAATGATTACTACGTCGTCTACCATAACGACGTTACCCAGCTAGAGGCAGATTCAAGCCCACTCGGGCAGCACTGGTAAAACCCGTGGCCGAATCAACAATCTGTATGGCGTAATGTGCCCCTACTCCCACACCAAATCCGACAACCGCACCTACTGCTGTACCGGCAACAGGCACAGCACTGCCAACTATTGCTCCAACCGTAGCTCCAGTGGCACCTGCCGCAACTGCAGTACCTGTGTCAACCACTGTGTTGGCGATAGCTCTTTCTCCCGATATATTCCCAGCATTGTATTGCTGATAATTAGTGTACCCCGAAACTGACGCTTGAATAGCGCCGCCGATAACTCCACCAGCTTTCAACGAACCCATTCTGGGGGCTAGTACATCCGTTATTTTGGCAGCTGCAACACCTACCGACGTATTGACTGCCAGATCTTTTCCAAGTTGAAGCGAATCCACAGAACGACCAGTGACTAGTCCGACTCCCGCCTGCACCAACGTATCGGCACCAGCACCTAAAGCACCATAGCGCACAGACGATGCCCGAGGCGCTGAACCTGCTGGCATACTCACAGCACCTTGGTCAACAGTTGAAGAATACGGTGCCAGAGGTAAAACTGATGCCGCTGAGCGCACCGGTCCGAAAGAGCCATCAGGTGACCTCGTTTGACGAGAGACCGGTGTCAAGGTCAGGTTGTCAGGACTGGCATGGCTGGGAGCACATCGATTTGAACGCCACCCACGGATGATGGCGCTCGAATGGCAACCGCACCCGCATCAACAGCACCCTTACTGGTCTGTTGTGGAGCACTGTATCTGTTTTCACCGGTTATTAGATGCAGGGCGCTTGCACCATTCTTCCTTGCTATGTTGGTCGGTTGAGTCAGTGCCGACGTGGGCAAATGCTGTTGTTGTAAACCAGCACGAATATCCGACATCCCGCCATGATCTCTCTCGTTACTGCTACTAGTACTACCACCTACTTGCGACATGACATTTTCTCTGTTCAATCTTTTGAGAGGCCAAGCGTTAGCCTAAAAAAGTGCTACATCCATAACAACACTTACCCAAAAATCTGGCAACTAGGAAACTTCCTAGTTCTTCCCTTTGATTTGTCGCATATATTGGTTTTGTGTATCATTTTACATCCAAATACCAAAGCCACCTCAAACAGAAGCTTGGGAAAGTAATCCACTAATGCAGATCACTGGGATCCGAATGGCTTATTGCGAACTTTGTCTCAGCAGAACTGACGAGCTTGTCTATCATCACAATTCAGCCTGAGCGAAATAATGTTAACGTTTCACTCATTCAGGTCCCGTACATCTTCAAAAGGTTAACGTATCGTTGGCCAGGCGAAAATGAACACAGAAACAAGCAACCCCACATAATGCATAAATCAACACTAACAACGTCTTTACGCACGCACGTAGTCATAGCCATAACAGCCTGCCTCATATCAAGCTGTGGCGGTAGCGGAGGCTCAAGCGATGCCATAAGCCCCGGAGCAACATCGGGAGATGGCGTTGTACCTGATGGTGTCGATCTGCCTTTTCTTGACAGCAATAGCGTAATCGTTGGCAGCGAATTTGATGGGGAAATGACCCGATTCTCACCAAATTCAGGCCTAGCATCAAACTTTAGTGATCTGGATCGATTTGATCAATTCGCAGACTTTGTAGGCCCTATTGACATAGCCGGTAACACCCTTATCTCAGTCTCTAATACCAATGGTTTGTATGGCGTAGACATCAACACTGGTGAAACTCTGTGGGAAACCGCTCTTGGCCGTTTAAAAGATGGTGGCGGTATTGACCATCCCAGTGCGCCTGTGTGTGCAGATAACATCTGCTACGCGATGGGCAATGGCGGCGAGTTGGTCGCATTTGATGTGACAACCCAGATCAAACTTTGGACAAACGATCTGTTTCCCAATGCAGATGATCATTTGGACATCAATCCTCTATTAGTTGTTGACGACAAAATATTTGCTGGTGGTGGAAGACGCTCCACAGTCTTCGGCGATGTCACACCACAGCTTTTCGTCGTGTCCCGATTAACAGGAGAAGTAGAATCTGAGCTCGAATTCGGGTTTCCAACATTAGCGGGAGACTTGCTACTGATCCGCGGGCAACCACCAGGATTACGCGCTTATGATCTTGACACAATGCAGGCGATTTGGTCATTCTCCGCCAGTATCGTCTCTCCACCAGCTATTGCTGGCAATGTCATAGCTTTCCACACGTCAGACATAACGGTTGATGCAGCTCAGGCGCAACGAATTGTAGGTATAAGCCGCAATAACGGCTCACTATTATGGCTGCAAGAAGCTGGCGCACTACAATCCTTCTCCGCTCCAGTGTCAGATGGCCGTTTAATCTACTCGCATTTTGGAGAAATTTGCTTTAATTCACCCTGTCAGATTGGCTATCCAAGGGCACTTAATCCAGCTGATGGATCAATTGTCTGGGAAAACAGAGACATCGAAAATAGAGGCCTGGCCCCAGTTGTCGTAGAAGGCCAGCTGCTTTACGATCACACGTTAACATTTAGAAGTGGTACCGGCATAATCAGCGGTAGCACCTTGGTAAATTCTGCAGACGGCTCTATTGAGTGGGCATCAACAGACAAGCTGGCCCGTAGTAGCTTGACTGCAATTATTGACGGCACAGCTTACAGGTCAAGCATATGGCCTACTTTTGTGTCGCGGCGGTAGGGTGTTTCTTCATTAGTAACGAGGTTGCATTGTTGTACAGCCTACCCCCACTTAATTTTCAAACCCACAGCTTCTCGCTAGTGCTAAGGTTGCAATGTTTACCCTTCTCAATTGTGTAACGAAACGCTCTAACACCCTTCTAAAAATATTACTTTGGGAGAGTTGGAAAAGAGTTGTTCCTGAATACCTGACCTTCATGCACAAGCACTGACGTGGTGGATTCTCTGTCGATGACACTGTATTCACTATCGCTGATCACCCACAATGCCGCGCCAGTATTGGAGTCTAGCGCTGCAAAGCCGGAACCTACGTTCTCCTCTAAGAAATCGTTAAAAAACAGATAGCCTGGCACCGCCAATGGCTCACCTCCAACCAAGGCACGACTTCTTGCATCTTGAAAATCACCTACCTGCCACACGATTGAACCATTAGCCGGGTTTATCGCTCTGGGAAAGGCCAACTCTGAAGTAAAACCCGCGCCCGCCAAACCGGTTGGAAACATTATATAGACTAACCTACCGTCAGTTGTCGGGTTGAGGAAACGAGGGCCTCCATTAGAGAACGACCATTTCACTTCTCCAGTTTCTACGTCTAGTCCAACAGCTATTTGCCCCGTATCCGTGCTGCCAATAGCTCCAGGAGTTGCTAATACAACAATCGTCTCATCAACAATAACGGGACTAGTGGCAAAACCGATATCAGCTCTCCACCTTAATTCATAGGTATTAAAATCAAAGGCATCAATACCATCGAGAGTGCTCAAAATCAGGGAATCACCAAACACTGAAGGAACACCAGAGGCACGTGCGCTAAGTTCAATACTCTTCAATAGTTCACCACTACTTCGTGAGTAAACGTTCAACCTTTGCGTTGATTCAAAATCAATCCCAATAAAAATTCTGTCGGTGGTGACCAACATCGGTCGTTGCCCTGTAACTTCTGAAGCAATGTCCGGCGCGCCAAGAGGGACAGACCACAAAACCGAACCATCGATCGCATTTATTGCAAACAGGATATCTGCAGCCCCTAAAACATAACAAACTGTAGACGAACACACGGGAGCAGACGGGATACTGCGGCTCCCACCCGTGGGCCCAAGCTGTGTTTCCCAATTGGCTGCGCGAGTGTCAGGATTCGCCGATACTAAAAAATTGTTAGTAAGTGACACGATCACCGATCCATCAACCACATCCACTGGGCCTAACAACTCCAATGCTCCACCTACCTGTAACGTTGAAAAAAGTTCAACTGCACCATCAGCAGCAGATATCTTAAAAATTGAGTC
>JALZWO010000209.1 GCA_023300375.1 Granulosicoccus sp.
GGCGATGACAAATTCATACAAGCGGGATTCGAAACTGTCAGCACAGCTCAAGGCCTTGCCCAATTCTATGATCGTGATGCGCCAGCAGAAATGGCCAAAGCAGGCATGGAAGGTTTTCAGGAATTCATGATTAATCCAGATCGTATGGATGCCATTCTTGAGCGACTGGACAAAATACAAGACCGCGTTTACAAGTAATTTTTAAACTTGTTTGATTAATGTCAGTACGAACAGCACTGACTTAAGCTCGTCATCCCCACGAAAGTGGGGATCCATTCTTCGACAGAATCTGGATTCCCGCCTTCGCGGGAATGACGGACTCATTACGGAAATGACGCTTGTAACCTAGGCGCCTATCACCGAGGCATAAGAACATGTCCACCAATAGCAGTCACGCTGCAATGTCGAGCAAGCCACCCAGCTGGTTCCACAAGAACCGCATAAAGCTCGCCCCTTGGCTATTCCTCGCTCCAGGTCTCATCTTTTTTTCTATCTACGTCATTGCGCCTATATTCCAGTCCATCTGGATTTCGTTCTTCGAGTGGGACGGTTTGGGCGACAAAGAATGGGTAGGTCTAGGTAACTATGTAGAGTTGCTTGACGACGATCGTTTTTATACCTCGCTCATCAATAACGTGTGGTGGTTGGTTCTGTATATGCTGGCAGTACCGGCAGGCCTTGCCATAGCCTTATTCCTCAACCAGACCGTAACGGGTATACGTCTCTACAAATCCCTGTTCTTCTTTCCGTTTGTGATTAGTCAGGTTGTAGTTGGCCTCATATTCACTTGGTTCTACAATCCAAGTTTTGGCATAGTAGGTATCGTCTGGGAGTTCTTCGGTGCCAAGCCTCCGTCTATCCTCGGTGACGAAGATTTAGTCACCTTCGGCATTATCTTCGCCGGGCTCTGGCCACAAATTGCGTACTGTATGATCCTGTACCTCACAGGACTAAACAATGTATCTCCTGATCAAGTAGAGGCTGCAAGACTGGACAATGCACGCGGCTGGAAAATGTTGTGGTACGTGATTTTGCCACAACTAAAACCTGCCACCTTTATCGCTGTCGTGGTCACGATTATCGGTGCATTACGCTCTTTTGATCTTATTGCCATCATGACGCAAGGCGGCCCTTACGGCTCATCCAATGTACTGGCGTATTTCATGTATGAATCAGCGCTATCAGAATATGGCTTTCGTATGGGCTACGGCTCAGCCATTGCCACTGTGCTATTTCTGATCATGATGGTGTACATCAGTTTTTTCCTCTGGCGCATGTATCAGGATGAGAAAAACTAGCCATGTTCCCTAAACCTATAGAACACTCATCGGCTGGAGCAAGAACTCGCTATCAGCTCATGTTGCCAGTGGCCTTGTTCCTTTGGCTACTGCCGCTATTGGCTATTTTCATGACGTCAATAAGATCTGGCGGTGATATCAATTCAGGCAATATGTTTGGCTGGCCTTCAGAGTTTCTCTTGATAGAAAACTATACCGCCGTTTTTACCCAATCCAAGGCGGGGTTATACCTTTGGAATTCGGTAAAGGTCACCATACCGACCACATTAGTAACAGTGAGTTTGTCCTGTCTTACTGGTTATGCCTTGGCCATGTACCGGTTTAAATGGGCAGTGCCTTTATTCTTCCTATTCGTGGCGGGCAATTTTGTACCCTTCCAGATTCTTATGGTGCCTGTACGCAACTTCTCGGTGAACACCGGGTTATACAATACAGTTCTGGGTTTAGTGCTATTCCATGCAGCTTTCCAACTCGGCTTTTGTACACTGTTTATGCGTAATTTCATGAAAGCCCTGCCCTTCGAACTTATTGAATCTGCTCGTATTGAAGGCGTGAACGAATTAAAAATATTCTGGTACCTAGTACTGCCGCTAGTTAAGCCTGCAGTAGCAGCTCTATCGGTGTTGATTTTCACCTTTATCTGGAACGACTACTTCTGGGCTACGGTACTAACCCAGGGAGACCATGCGTTACCTATTACAGCAGGTGTAAGAGCATTGAATGGTCAGTTTGTCAGCCAATGGCACCTGGTGTCTGCGGCGTCTTTACTGGCAGCCGTGCCGCCTGTGCTGATGTTCTTTGCCATGCAAAAACACTTTATTGCAGGGCTTACATTGGGCGCAACCAAAGGGTAGCGCCCGATGTACGTGAGCAGTTTTTAGCAAATTAACTTTACAAATGTAGTTGCAGACTATGGCCGCAAACTACTTCGACAACTTAGCCCAAGCTGCATCAGAATCGAGCTTGTAGTTTGCCCAGTTGCCATCGCCCCAGCGAGCACGCCCTGCAGCTGCATAGAACAGGTACAGCGAGTCTTCATAGATCTCCCAGTGCGTGCCATCGGTACGTACTAAACCTTTGCCAAGGCTGAGTGCGTTAGCGCAGAACCCATTGTAGGCCGGTGAATAACGCTCAGGGTCAGCCGCAAACAATTCACTGGACTCTTTGGATGCGAATTGCCACTTGGCACCCTTGTATTTGACAACGTAGCTTTTTGCGCCTTTTGTTGCCTTTTCCTGTGGAGCTCTTACTAACTCATGGTAGGCGACGGTATCGTGCCCACCAATAGCGACCCCACCAAATCGAGATTTTGACACAGGCTCGGCGGCGTAGGCTGGGAGGGTGATCAGCATCGCTCCAGAAGCCAGTAGGAAGCGACGACGCGCAGTTGAAATAGTCATGACAATTCAGTCCTGAAAATGAACACAAATGCAATAGTAACCGTTCGACCGGCAGCCTTGCAAAAGGTTGCGCACGTAAATCAGTTACTCAATGCACATAAATCAGTCAATTTGGCACGCAATCCGGTACTTTAGGCTTGCTGTAAGGCCGTGCCCAGATAGCTGTGTCGTGAAAAAC
>JALZWO010000210.1 GCA_023300375.1 Granulosicoccus sp.
TATTGCGGCACCTATTGCGGTTTAACTACTCGTAATAAGATAATGAATGTCAAAACCAGCAAACCTGCTTCGGAAATTCAAGTTATGCAGCAACCATGTCAGTGTAGTCGCCAAGAGCTAAGTTTCTCAGGTTTACCCATCATTCGATGTTGGCGGCAGACGCTCAGGGCGCTGTTGTTGGCTGTTGGCTGTTTGTCAGCAGGTATGGCCACGGCAGACACGCGACAAACCGCGCTAGATACGCTTGTGCCCACAGCTGCGCACAAAGAGGCCATACAGAGCATTGCTTTCCTCATGCAACGCTATCACTACAGCCGAGTGGCTGTAGATGATGACTTGTCCAGTCAAATATTTGATCGTTTTTTAGACTCGTTTGATAGACAAAAGGCGTTCTTTCTGGCCAGTGATATCAAAGACTTTGAACAGTATCGATTGAGTATGGATGATTCGATTCGCGATGCAGAGCTGAATCTGGTGTTTGACATCTTCAAGCGGTTTCGTGTTCGAGTGGAAGAACGATCAGAGTTTGCTCGCCAGTTGCTGGACAGTGACTTCGACTTCACCATTGATGAGAGCTACACGTTTAATCGTGAAGACGCTCCATGGCCGCAGTCAAAGCAAGTGGCTGATGAGCTATGGCGAAAACGGGTGAAGAATGATGTGCTCAATTTGCGGCTGGCAGAACGATCCAGTGATGAGGTAAAAGAGACCTTGACCGAGCGATACCAAAGGATGGAACGCCGAGTCAGTCAGCTCTCGCCTAATGATGTTTTTCAGACATTCATCAATGCATACACCACCTCAGTGGAGCCACATACATCGTACTTCTCGCCACGTTCGTCAGAGGAGTTTCAAATTAATATGAGCCTGTCCCTACAAGGGATTGGTGCGGCGCTTCGTACGGAGAACGAATACACGGTTATTCAGAGTGTTATCACTGGTGGCCCAGCTGCTATGAGTGAGCAATTAAGTGCTGAAGATCGGATCATTGGCGTTGGGCAAGGTGAGGACGACGAAATTGTTGATGTCGTCAGTTGGCCTTTGGGCGATGTGGTTGATCTTATTCGTGGGCCGAAAGGATCAACCGTTCGGTTGAGCATACTGGTGGCCAATGCGCCAGAGGGCTCATTGCCAACAACAATCACGCTGGTACGTGACGAAATCAAACTTGAAGAGCAGGCGGCCAAAAGCTCGGTAGTCGATGTGCTGCGCGATGAAACCTTGAAGCGTATAGGCGTTATCGATCTACCCACGTTCTATCTTGACAACGCTGCACTGTCCCGCGGAGAGCCTGATTTCAGAAGTACCACGCGTGATGTGAAGCGTTTAGTGGAAGAGCTGATGGAGTCAGAAGGTGGCATTGATGGACTCATTGTTGATCTTAGAGGTAACGGTGGTGGATCGCTTTATGAGGCCACGCGATTAACGGGTTTATTCATAAAATCCGGTCCGGTGGTTCAAATCAGAGGCGCCAATGGCGACATGGATGCTGAGGTAGATACCGACCCCACAGTGGCTTACAGCGGTCCGCTAGCCGTGTTGGTTGATCGTAACAGTGCGTCTGCGTCTGAGATTTTTGCAGGGGCCATTCAAGATTATGGGCGAGGTGTTCTCGTAGGCGAACCCACGTTTGGAAAAGGCACGGTACAAACGGTGGCGCCACTGGATGATCAGGGCGCGTTGGGTCAGTTGAAGTTCACCATGGCCAAATTTTTTCGTGTTAGTGGAGACAGTAATCAATACACAGGGGTAATACCTGATGTGTTGTTCCCTACGGCGCTAGACTCTGATGCGCAAGGCGAACGCGGTTTGGACAATGCCCTGGCCTGGAGTGAGGTTGCAGCTACGCGCTTTGATGCTTGGACTGACAAGGCGCCTGATTACTCTTACTTGCAGCCCTTGCATGAGGCTCGATACCAAAGTAACGATTCATTTACCTTACTGCTTGAAGAGCTTGAGGAGCAGCGCATTGCCCGGGCTGAGCGTGACGTCACCTTGCTGGAAAAATCCAGACAAGAGGAATTTAATGCGCGAAGCGCTGATCGTGAGAAACGTTTGGCTCTGTATCGCTTGGCATTTGGTGCATCCAGTGGTATTGATGAAGACAGTGAGCTTGCGGTGACTGACATCATTCTGGAAGAGGCGGCCCAAGTGCTCAACGATATCATTGGTCATTCATCGCCAGAAAAACCCTAACGATAATGTGCAGCTGGCTGTTACGCCTAAGTAGCTATCAGCCCAAAGTACCGTTATGTCATTAAGTTCTACTGTTGCCTGCCCATAAGTTTAAGCATAGACACCGCTGGCTAAATTGATTGCCAGCCTATACCGCGGTGCCAATATGACTTTGCCACGGTAGGTGCTGATTTGACTATGGATGTTTCACGTTCGCAACCGTTGTTCTTTCGCTTTGCTTTATTCATCGTACCGCTAGTTATCGCTGGCCTGGTGGCGGTCAGTGTCTATGTGCCACGCGCTGTTGAGCAAACAGCTGTTGCTGATGCAATAAGAAAAGCTGAGGAAACAGTTCAGCAATTCAAGATATTACGAAAGTACTATGCAGAGAATGTCATCGCTGCACTTGCAAGCAACAGCCAGGTAACAACTTCTGCGGCTCATGCAGGTATCGCAAACATAATTCCTGCGCCGGCGACATTGATACACGAGTTAAGCGATGCGGTAACCGCGCAAGGGTTGTCTATACAATTGGCGAGTCCTTATCCGTTTGCCAACCGACAAGGTCGTCAGCTCGATACCTTCGGCAGTGGCGCCTGGAGTTCCTTGAAAGAGGATTCAGAACAGTCTGTTTACGAGCAGTTTGAAAATAACGGTGTACAAAGCATACGCATTGCCATTGCTGACACCATGTCAACACAGGCCTGTGTTGATTGTCATAACAACCACCCTGATTCACCGAAAAAAAATTGGCAACTTAATGATGTCAGAGGGATTCTGACGGTTGTCAAAAACCTTGAGCCTACGCTTGCCTCAGGTGTGAAACTTAGCAGAACATTATCCATTGGCTTTGGTTTATTAATCGCTGGTTTACTGCTCACATTCTGGCTACTGCAGCGTAAATACGTCATCAAGCCTTTGAAGGCGGGAATCTCATTCGCTCAGAAGATCGGGCGTGGCGACTATGAAGCGGTATTACCGGCTGCTGCCACCAGAGAGGTTGGCACCTTGCTTCTCTCTATGGACGCCATGCGGACGGACATTCGTGATCAGCAAGAGTTGGAGCGCTCAACGGCTGTACAAACCACGAACAGAGTTAAGCAGGCCTTGGATTACGCAACGTCGAACATTGTTGTTTGCGATGAACAGGGCGAAGTAGCTTACATGACGCGTTCAGCGGAGCGTTTGTTCGGCGATTTGCTGGGTACACACACTGACGGCACTCATTTTTCTAGCAGTGATGATGTTACTGAGCGGTATCGTCAGCTGCATCAAGAAGCTGGCTTGCCGTTAACGACACCGAGTGTATCTAAAGAAAACACGGTATTCGAAGCACAGCTTGACAAGCACACCTTAAGAGTCACTGTTAGCTCGATTGTGGATGTGGAAGGTGTTTTTCTGGGCACCGTGTTTGAGTGGCTCGATTTGAGCGAGGCGGTGGAGCGTGAGCAACTGCTAAGTGAACAAGCCGAACAGGAGCGCACCCAAGCTGAAAAATTACAAAAAGATGCTGATCATCTGCTCGCTGTTGTTGCAGCAGCGGCTGATGGTGATCTGAGTAGCCATATAGCGCTTAACGGCATGCAGGGTGCGATGCATCGAGTGGGTACAGGCATCAACAGTTTGATAGCGGCGTTTCGGCAGAGCCTTACGCAAATACAAAGTACCGCTATAAGCTTGAGTGAGTCGTCGGACTTGCTGTCGAAACGCAATCAGTTATTGAATTCATCGGCTCGTACCACGGCCGCTAACGCCACATCTGCGACAGGCTTTGCACAGCAAGTGAACGATAACGTGAAACATGTCGCTTGTAGTATTGATGAGCTAAATGGCTCTATCGCTGAAATCGCACGCAATGCATCGCAAGCTGCTGGAGTTGCTGAGCAAGCAGTTAATGTCGTGCAGAAAACGGATCAAACCATTCGCACGTTGTCTGAAAATAGTAAGGATATCGACGATGTCGTCAAAACTATCTCGACAATCGCCGAACAAACTAACTTGCTGGCCCTGAACGCCACTATTGAAGCGGCGCGGGCCGGAGAGGCTGGTAAAGGTTTTTCAGTTGTCGCTAACGAGGTTAAAGAGCTTGCTAATGAGACGGCTCGTGCAACCGAAATTATTGGCTCTAAAATCAAAGTCATTCAATCAACTACCGGTACGGCGGTAGAAGATATCACCTTGATACGCGATATCATTGAGCGGATTGATGCGATTCAGGCCGAAATAGCCAAATCGGTGACAGAGCAAGCTTCTGCCGCGCAAGGCATCTCGGAAGGCGTCACTATTGCCTCAAAAAGTAGTCACGAAATTGCCACAGCCATCACCAGTGTTGCTGGCAGCACGTCGGAGTCGCTCAAGAGTATCGAGGATTCAGATGCCGCAGCAGGAGTACTGGCTAATATGTCAAAAGACTTGCAATCGTTAGTGGAGCGATTTGCTGTTTCGACATAATCATGCACCGCTAATACGATACTCTTGGTCAGGCCAACTGATGGTATCGGTGCTTTTAATATTTTCGTAATTTACACCTGATACCCACGCCTTAAATGAGTTCAGGCTCAGTGTATTCGTCTATGATGCACACTAGATTGCGCTGTGTAATCTTGGCACCTTACCATCGGTGCTCCACCAACTTTTAAGGCTTGTTTCATGACTGAACTTGATCACAGCATCCTGCGTGAGTATGCCAATACTTTTCGAACGTACGGTGATCTCTCAAATAATGTCTGGTTCATGGGATTGGAGGAAGGAGGTGGTGGTTCGCTCAAGCAGGCCGCAACTAAACTCTGTGCTTGGAAAGACAATGGCTCCAAAAGTGAGGAGTATCTGTCAGGGCCGGGGGCTGAACCTGGCGTTGTCAATAAATTTTTCCCAGCAGCTGGCAAACAAGCGCAACTGCAAAAGACGTGGTCCAACCAGCTCCGTGTTTTGTTGGGTATACAGGGAGAGGAACTCTCAAACGACTCCGTACGACAATTACAGACCACTGCGCACGGTACTGCTGGTGGCCCAACTTGCCTTATGGAATTATTTCCTTTGCCTTGTAAGGATGCGGGATCCTGGGTTTACAACAAAGTGCCTTTTGATGAAAAAGTGGACGTCAACGACTTTGTGTCGAAGAAGAGTTATTACAGCGCTTACCTTCCTAGGCGTTTGGATAAAATCAAATCAATCTTGTCTGAGCACAAGCCTCAAGCGCTTGTTTGCATGACGTGGACTTATCGTGACTCTCTATTAACCTTGCTAGATTCGTATGAAACGCTTGACTTGAATCTACCCAGTTGCAATGCAAAGGCAATCATTGGCAAGTGTGGTCCGACTGTAGTCGTCATATGCACTCATCCTTCGGAGCGCTCCAAGGGACCGCGCAATCAATTTTATTTCGAAGTTGGTAATGCCATACGGGCTCGTATGAATTAGTATCAGCATTCAGCGATATCTACAATATTAGCGACGTTTATTGGAAAAATTTAAAGAGCAGTAATGGCATTGGGCATAATGCTTTATGGTTAATCAGATTGCGGAGATGCTGGTATTTCATCATCGAGATCGTAGTAGTCTCCTTTGTCGTTCAAGTAGATATTTGGCTCTAGTGACAAGCCGGTGGGTGATTCCAGGCAACCAGCCGTAATAGACGTATTACGGCTGTTATTGGCTTTCCAGAACATCAACGACCCGCAGTGCTTACAGAAACCGCGCTTTGCCGATTCTGAAGCTTCGTACTAAGTGAGGTGCTCTTCGCCTTCCAGTTGCAAAGCACTATCGGCAGCTCTAGTCACAGCAACGTAGTGTCCAGTTTGTTTGCGACATTGCTGACAATGACACGCCACCACATCACGATTGAGAGTGGCTTGCAAAGTAACTCTGCCACAAAAACAAGCGCCAGCAACAGAGCTATTCTGGATAATGCTCACCATAACAATTACATCTTGTGGAAGGTTAAGGGGCTTTGCTCAAAGTTGCATACACTAACAGGTATACATAGTTGCATTGTTGTGTTGTTCGTCAGCAATGTGCCAAAAAAGTACGCCATT
This sequence comes from Granulosicoccus sp., assembly GCA_023300375.1. Taxonomy (GTDB): domain Bacteria; phylum Pseudomonadota; class Gammaproteobacteria; order Granulosicoccales; family Granulosicoccaceae; genus Granulosicoccus. The sequence goes on from JALZWO010000210.1 coordinate 6,210, forward strand.
AACTCCTTAATATTTCCTTATTTCGCCGGCCTTAAACTTTAGCCCGAACTATACAATTTATTGTTGGCGAGCGCAGACCTCTCCATTACATCATTTTCATGAATTACCCTAGGTAAATTGTGTGATGGTCCAAAAAGAAATCAGAAGATTAACTATGAAAAAAAATTTTTCTCACCAGCTAACTCTCAGTGCTGCGATAGTGCCATTGCTCTTTCTTGCAGGCTGCAGCAGCAGTGATGACGATGGTGCAGTTTCTGAAGCCGGTAACAATACGACAACATCTGGGACCATGGTAAATGGTGTCATACAATCGGATGGTAGTTACGACATTTACAATGCCAATTTTGCCGAAGTGAGCGTTGACTGTGCTGATTACATCAACGTCTACGATGCAATGCCTTTGGATATACAAAATAGTTTAACGTTCGATGCAGATGTCACTGTTACTGCCACTGATACAGATTGCACTATCGTGTCTAATAGCATTCCTAATCATGATTTTAATGACGATTCTGCAGCTTTTGCTGGAGGTGCCGCCGGATCCACTATTACCGCACAAGAAAATTTCGAACACACCATCACGCGCACGCCAGAGTTTGCAAGTGAGCCCACGTTTATTACAGCTAATATCAAGAATGGTATTTTTCTAAATGGTGTTCGTCTCGATATCATATCGGCTGGTTGTTACAAGCCAACCGATAGCGCTGCGGATGCCAATGGGGAAGTGGGCATTGGATGTACATCTGACGATTCATGGATTCTAGATCCGTTAAGCACAGAATCAAAATTTGGTGCTGATTTACATAATGCACACACTCAGCCTGGCGGTCTCTACCATTATCATGGATCGCCGCTAGCGATGTACGACCTCACTTCAGGCTCTGGTGTATCTCCTGTAATTGGCTTCGCGGCAGATGGCTTTCCTATATTTGGCGCGTTCTTCGAAGATGATACTGGTGCTATCAGAGAAGCGGTATCTGGTTACACGGTGAGAACCGGAAGCCGCGGTGTGCAATCCGACAGTGAGCCCAACCCTGGCGGTGACTACACAGGTCGGTACAACGATGATTGGGAATTCACGGATGCTGGCGATCTTGACGCATGTAACGGTATGACCGTGAACGGTCAGTACGGGTACTACGTGACGAGTACTTATCCTTGGGTTATACGGTGCTTGATGGGAACTCCCAGTGATTCATTTGCTCAACCTGAAGCTGGCCCCGGCGGCGCCCCTGACGGTAGTTTTGATCAAATAACAGCCCGCAATGCACCGCACGCTCACTAACTCTGTTAAACGCAGAATTAAAAATTCGCGAGTCATGCGCCACCAGAGATAGTTTTAAGTTCTACTATGGGTATATTCAATATCAACAGGTGAAAGCCCCATGACTGAACCTAAGGTGGCCATGATGATGGCCATGGACAAAAACCAATTAATTGGCAAGGCGGGTGGCTTGCCGTGGCATGTGCCGGGTGAGATGGCTTATTTCAAGCGGGTAACCATGGGCAAGCCTGTGATAATGGGGCGCAAGACATTCGACTCTATTGGCAAGCCTTTGCCCGGGCGAACTAATGTTGTGGTAACGAGAAATCCAGAGTGGCAAGTTGAGGGTGTGACGATTGCTCACAATATTGAAGAAGCTATGGAACTGGCAAGAGATGTGTGCTTGAATTCGGATGTCAAAGCAAGCGAAATGGTTGTTATTGGGGGTGCTAAGTTGAACCGTGCGGCGATGTCTATAACGCAACGTTTGTATCTCACTGTCATAGACCATGCCTTTGAAGGCGACACCTGGTTGGACAGCTTTACATGGAGTGACTGGACAGTTTTTAGTGAAGATGTGCAAGACCCCACGAATACCGGTGGTTTTGGCGTGACGTATTGGGTACTTGATAAAACTATCAGGTAATATTGTGTTAACACGGCACATCGAATGACCGATACTACCGTCCATCTCAGTAAACTACTGCCTTCCGAGAATTATGGCGCATATCCATGGTTAACCCTGCTGTTCCGGCACGATCTTCTGCGATAAAGGGTATGGCTGTGCAGCTTGCAAATCGAATGAGCAAGGGCCAGCCTCAACCAGCGAATTACGAACCTCACATAGATGGGATTCGTTGTATCGCTGTGCTCAGTGTGTTGTTCTATCACTTTGAGTTTTCTATCATTCCCGGTGGTTTCGTTGGTGTAGATGTGTTTTTCGTCATTAGTGGGTATCTGATAACACGCCTACTCTTGGTCGACGTGCAAAGAGAGTCTTTCTCTTTCAGGCGCTTTTACATGCGGAGAATCAGACGGCTTGCTCCGGCATTAATTGCAACGCTGGTAGTCACGTTTTCTGTCGCTGCCATTTTTTTAACGCCCAATCATTTTCAGCGTTTTAGCGGTGCCTCTCTGGCTTCTTTGCTCTCTTTTTCTAATTTCTACTTCTGGTCTGAGTCGGGTTACTTCGATGCAACCGCAAACCTCAAGCCGCTACTGCACACTTGGTCCTTAAGTGTTGAAGAGCAGTTTTATATGGTGTGGCCAGCACTGCTTTTTTTCGTGCGAGCGCGGTCTGTAAAATTCATAGGCATCCTGCTTTTCTGCCTGTTTGCGGCAAGTCTGATAGCAGCGCGGATTGGAACCAGTTCAATTCCCAGTGCCACGTTTTTCCTTATGCCGTTCAGGGTGTATGAATTTGCCATCGGTGCAGCCTTAGCACTGATTCCACTTTCACGCCTAAGAGGGCACGCTTGGAATGATTTTGGAGTGCTTTTTGGCCTAGGGCTGCTTTACTTTAGTTTTACGTATTTTGACAAATCCACAGCGTTTCCTGATGTCAACGCTTTGCTGCCTTGTGTCGGTGCAGCTCTGCTTCTTGTATTTGGTACCTCACCAGTTTTCGGCTGGCTACTGCGCAATCCATTCAGTGTGTTTATCGGTAAAATTTCGTATGCACTGTATCTGGTTCATTGGCCCGTTATCGTGTTGTACAAGCACATAACCTTCGCTGATGTTGTTGTAGGTGACACGCGCATCGCGCTCATGACCATAACTTTTATTTTAGCCATAGCTTTGCATTTATTTATTGAAAACCGTTTCAGGGTGCCGGATAAAAATCCTAGTCCAAATCGATTTCGTCGACTGGCCTTATGGCTCGCATTACCTTCGCTTGTTGTATTGTCTTCGGCTCATTCCTTTTCCACTGATGGCTGGAGTGGGCGTTTTGATAACGACATCATTGCGGCTGTGGGTGATGTTGATGCCAAACAGCTTTTACGCCGTGAATACATCGAGCAAAGTAGCTCTGCATCTAATATGCCTTTTGATGAAGAGAGACCAGTGCGAATTGTAGTTATGGGCGATTCACACTCTACTGATGGCTTCAATGCACTTTATCTAGCCAACCCGATGCCTGAAAGTATTTCGGTAAGGCGCGTGGAGTTAGATGACGTATGCCTGTATCTATTTTTCGAAAATTCCCAATCAGACGAATCAGAATATACGCAGAATCGTTGTCGCAACCACTTTGAACACATGGTTTCATCTAGCCTTTTAGATGATGCGACTCACGTAGTTTTGTCCACGCGTTGGGAGTCTACGTCGTTCGGTCACTTGCCACGCTTTGTTGAGTACTTGAAATCACGTAATAACCAGATAATAGCGATGGGGCGAACGGGTGAGTTTAAGAGCGTACCCTCTATCGTACTTAAACAAGGAGTAGGGGAAGCGGCTACTGCGGCGCTAGCGCTAAGGCGCAACACCGAAATCGATGTGTTAAACGAAAAGCTCGAGGTCTTGAGCGGTGAACTTGACATTGCCTATGTAGATAAACTCCCCTATCTGTGCAGTGAGCAGCTTAACATTTGCGATGTTGTCGATGCCAACGGCAAGATTCTCTATACCGACTATGGGCATTGGAGTATGGAAGGTGCTGCCTACTTCGGAGAACGTCTCTGGAGCGATCCTGACTTCGTCGCATTGTTTGAAGTCGGTGACAAATAGTCAGGAGCTCTAGCGGCTTTGCGCACCTGCTGCAACTCTCAACACCTATCTACTTGCATTTAACCGAAGTAGTGCACTGAGTTTCGATCGCATAGGCGCTCAAGCTCCCACCCCAAACACAGCCTCGATCTGTGGGCATGACTGAGGTGGGGCCTATGGCTGGGTGACTCGACCAATGGCCAAAAATAATCCGTGTTTTAAGAGGTTTTCGGTCACTCAAGGCGTACCACGGACGCAAGTGTTTTGGGGCTAAGCCGGGGTGGCCATTAAACTCGAGATTGAGTGCGCCATCTAGATGGCAATAACGCATCCGTGTGAACACGTTGATAGCAAAACGATTTCGTTTGTGCTTTTTAAGATCCTTACTCCAATAGGCAGGCGTGTTGCCGTACATATTCAAGAAAAGGGAGTCAGGGTCTGTGGTGAGCGCTTTATGTAATTTTTCTGCAAGTCGTGTGGCAAGCTTTAATGACCAGTAGGGATGTATACCCGCATGCACCAGAGTGTGTTTTAGCTTTTTATCAGTGTGCAGCAGAGGTTGGGAAATTAACCAGTCCAGTAGCTCATCACGATCGGGGGCGTACAGGATACGTTTAAGCGTATCTTTGGAAGATGATTTTCGGTAGCCTGCGGCAACTGCCAGTAAGTGGAGGTCGTGGTTTCCTAAAACCGTTACAGCCGCCTCGCCAAGGGATTTAACGTAGCGCAGTGTTTGTAGTGACTTTGGCCCACGATTAACCAGATCGCCCACAAACCATAGTTTGTCATTGGCAGGGTCGAACTGCAGTTTATCGAGTAATCGTTCAAGTGGGGAAAGGCATCCTTGCAGATCACCAACAACGTAAGTAGTCATGAGAGGGCAGGTATTGAATCAACTACGATTTGAGTTAGTGAAGCGTGCGCGGCGCAGACAAAAGGAAGTCAGCGATAGGTGCCTTGAATTCGTTGCCACCATCCGTGATCAGAAGATAGCTGCCTCCCATCGTGCCCATTGATGTTTCGAGCATGGTTCCGCTGGTGTACTGGAAGCCTTCTCCAGGTTTGAGATGAGGTTGCTCGCCAACAACACCGTCGCCTTGTACCTCTTGCACACGACCATTTGCGTCCCTGATGACCCAGTGGCGCGTGAGCAGGCGTGCCGGTGTTTGTCCCATATTGCGTATGGTGACGGTGTAGCTGAATACGAAGCGGTTACGGTCCGGATCGGATTCAGATTCGACGTACAGCGTCTCAACACTGACATCGATGTTGCAGTCGGTCACATCTGTCACGGTATCTAGGTTCATGTCGCAGGTGTTGGGCTAAGGAAGTGCGCTTAAATGCGTCCTCATGCAGAGGCGTCTGTTTGGCATAATATCATTGCTGGAGTCCGGCATGAAACCTTCAAGTTTTTTCGAGTCTCGATGCAAGACGCATGAAGGCATCAAGTTCCAGCGTTTCCGCCCGTGCTTGTGGATTAATGTCGAGCTCCTGCAAGGCTATTTCGTCCAAATGGCCCTTAAAATTATTCCTCAGTGTCTTTCGCTTATTAGCGAAAGCCAGCCTAGTAGTTTGTTGCAGAGACGACAGTGTCTCGACCGATAACGCATCGCTGCGTGTTCTCAAACGTACCACCGTAGATTCAATTTTTGGCATAGGATCGAATGCAGCCGCAGGTACATTAAACAGTGGTGTGACGCTAAAGACGCTCTGCATTAGTACGCTCAATCGGCCATAGGCGCGCGATCCGGTCTGGGCATGCAAGCGATCGACAACCTCTTTTTGCAGCATGACGTGGATGTCTTGAACGAAGGGATGCACATTGAGTAACTCAAGCAACAGGGGTGTACCGATGTTGTAGGGTAGGTTGCCCACAATGCGCAGCTTTTTGTTCGGATCCATTGTTTGCGACATTGCATGCCAATCGACCTTCAATACATCGCCCTCGTGGATGCTCAGCCCACTTAAGTTCAACGCTTTTAGTCGGTCTATCAGGTCCCGATCTATCTCTACCACAGTGAGTTGTGGGAGCTGCTCAAGCAGTGGCAACGTTAAGGCCGCTAAGCCCGGGCCTACTTCAATCACTTGGTCATCTGGAAGCAGTTTCATGGCAGCTACCATGCGCGAAATAATCGACTCATCTTGCAGAAAATTCTGTCCGAATCGTTTACGAGCACGATGTTGTTTCATAAGGCTGTGCCAATAGACGTTGTCTGTGAGTTCACGAGCGTATGCGCCAATTGAAGCGCGGCCGCTAGACTGCCCTGTTCAATGTTGCCTGTTCCAGCTTTGTCTAGTGCGGTACCGTGATCCACCGATGTTCTGATAAGTGGTAAGCCAAGTGTGACATTAATGCCTTGCCCGAAGCCTGCGTACTTAAGCACCGGCAATCCCTGATCATGAAACATGGCCAGAACAGCATCTGCGTTTTTCAGGTGGTAAGGCGTAAATAGAGTATCCGCTGGCAACGGGCCTTCGAGATTCATACCGCTAGCACGCAGACGTTCTAGCACGGGTTCTATGATGTTGATCTCTTCACGTCCCATATGGCCGCTTTCGCCGGCATGAGGATTTAGCCCGGCAACGAGTATGTGCGGGTTTGTTATGCCGAAGCGCTTCACAAGATCGCTGTGCAAGGTGTGTAAAACCCTCTCTAGTGTTTCGGGCGTTAGTGCGGTGGCAACGTCTTTCAAAGGTAGGTGCGTAGTCGCTAAGGCTACTCGCAATGGCCCCGCTGGTGTATCTGTTGTGAGCATCATGACAGGCTCACAGTGAGTACGCTCTGCCAAATATTCCGTATGGCCGGTGAACGCTATGCCAGCATGGTTAATGATTCCCTTGTGTATGGGCGCCGTTACCATAGCTGAAAATCTGCCACTCATGCAGCCATCTATTGCCACATCAAGTGTTTGCAAGACATAAGTCGCGTTGTCCGAATTGAGTTCTCCGCAGATACAGGGTGCCTCAAGGGGTACGGCGCAGACCGTTAGAGTGCCCGCTGCTTGCGACACTGCCGTGTTATCGAATTCTTCTATTGTTAGTGGGAGTTGCAGCGCCTGTGCTCTTGCGAGCAGTAGTGCGGGGTCGGCAATGGCGACAACTCGGGCGTGGCGTTTGTGTTGAGCAAGCATGACGCAAAGGTCAGGGCCAATACCTGCTGGCTCACCGGGAGTGAGCGCGATAATGGTCGATTCCTGGGCGTGCCTCAACTGCGCACATCCACAAAGGACTCATCACGTAATTGACGGGCCCAAGTCTGGGTTTCCTGTTCAAGTTTGCGTTGCCTTAATGCGTTATTGGCCTCATCACGCAATACTTGTTCATCTATCGTTCGTTCGCGTCTGTCGAGAACTTCCAGTAGATGCCAACCGAATTGTGTGCGAAAAGGTTCGCTGATGGTATTCGGGGCCAATGAACTCGCAGTTTGCTCCATCCGAGGAGGCATTTGGTCTGCTGTGAACCAAGGTAATTCACCGCCATTGTCGGCACTGTTTGGGTCCTCGCTAAGTTCTTTCGCAACATCACTGAAGGCTCGGCCATTGATAATCTCAGCTCTAGCGGTTGTCAGGGTTTGCTGTATTTCAGGGGAGTTACCTGAGATGAAAATATGTCGAGCAAGGGTTTCCTGACGTGCGGTTGGATCGTTGCTTTGCAGATCAGCTAGTCGAACAATATGGAAGCCGTTGGTCGATCGCAAAGGGCCCGCAATATCACCCACATTCATGTCACGAGCTGCGGTGGAAAGAAACTCAGGTAACTCTTGCAAATTACGCCAGCCCAAATCCCCTCCTTGAAGGGCCCTTGCGCCATCGGAGCTACTGGCTGCCACTTGTGCGAATTCTTCACCAGCCTCTAGCTGTTCAAACACTGATCGAACTCTGCTTTCGGCGTCTGCTAGCTGTTCATCGTCTGCTTCTGGGGGAGAAGCGATCAAAATGTGACTGATGCGATATTGCTGATTCTCGGCGCTATTGTCTTTAAGGGAGTCGACAAAATCATCGATTTCTTGCTGCGATACTCGTATGCGGCTTTGCACATCGCGCTCAATCAGTCGCTGCACCAGTAAGTCTTGTTCAATGTTGGCGCGAAACATCTCGAAGTCAATGCCTTGCTGGCGCAGAGTTTCGCGAAATCGCAGAGCGTCCATATTGTTGTTGCTGGCGATTTGCTCTAGGGCTCTGTTGACGCTGCCAGGATCTACGGATACACCAATGGATTGCGCATGCTGACGCATGACTTCGCGGTCTATCAGCTGATCGAGCAAACGTTCAGCGATGATATTCTCGGGCGGTAGGTTTTGGGCTTCAGAGGCCCTTTGTTGTTTGAAAAACGCAATGGATGCGCGTAGCTCGCTGTTGAGCACGACGCCTTCATTGACTACAGCAAGAATTCTGTCTAATTCAACGTCTTGCGCAAAGGCCATACGCTGCATGCTTGTCAGCACAACAATGCTTAGCAAAACTGCTGTTGCTAGAGGTTTTCGACTACGCACCATGCTGTTGATGACATTACTCATTGTCTTGTAAATCATTCTAAATTGTCTCTGTATCCCGTTACTGAACTTTCCAGTAGTGAGCCGTAGTTTTGCCCCAATGGTGCAAGCCCTTTCAACACTAATTGTACGGTGGCACTGGTATCGTGGTCGAGACCGTTATCAGCAATATAACGTCTAGCGGCAAACCGCACGGCCCAGCAACAGCTGTCATATTCCACGCCTATCAATGTTTCGATACTGCTGTCTGAATTCAATTCAAAGTTCCATCTTCCTGCTAAGCGCCAGTGATCGGATACTTTCCAGACTGCCGATAAATCAATTTGTTCAGTTCGTCCCTGCAGCCCGTCATTTCTCACTACTCGGTGTGCCACGTTAGCAATATGGTTAGGGCTTGGTTTATAGCTGAGTGATAGCGAACTTCTGACCGTAATGTCGTCGTCTGGATTCCATTGGATACGGCCTTTGCCTACCCAATTCTTCACCAGATTTGTTGAGAACTCTCCCACAAAGTCTGATGTGCCAGAGGTTCCAATTTCGTCTTCGTTAGATAGAGTGACACGGCGATCCTCAAAAAAGAATATCTGGCCGATACTGGCGTTGAATAGTTCTCGCCCGTCTTCACCGTCTATGGTTCTTGTGGTTAATGCCACAGCGAGCTGGTCGGCGTCAGCCACGCGATCAGCCCCTGTGAAACGATTGTCGCGGAATAACTGACTGATATTGAAATCAAAAGCGGCTGAATCAAACACCGGAATGCTGGATTGATCCACGAAAGGTACGCGTAAATAGAAAATTCGAGGCTCTAACGTTTGTACTGATCCACGATCATCGATCAGTCGATCAAAAAATAGACCGCTATCAACACTCAATGAGTTGAGGCTACGACTACTGGTGCTCCGGAATTCCTCTTGCGAGTTGCTCAGTGAGTAATAGGTGAACCGGTAACTGGCACTTGGTCGGAAAAACCAAGCATCTCTGACGATAGGTAGTGTGATGCTGGGGCTGGCATCGATTCTCACACCAGAGACATCATTGTCTCTATCGAAATAGACAAATTCGCTGTTGAAATTAGTGCGTAAACCTAGGGGCAAACGGCCCGAAGAGGTCTCAAAGGTGACCTGTGGCAATCTGCGATGTGGACGATCCTCAGGCGCAATGGTGTTGTCTACGGTCTGGAAATTTTGTATGCGAGCCACCGCTCTTGAGCGATCTTGCTCGAAAATCAGCTCTGCACGTTGTTCTAAGTGGGTAATACTGGCCAGCTGCACCGAATCGCCCAAATCTTCAAGGTAGTCATCGTCTGAGACTCGGCTTGCGACGATCACCGATGAGACCTCTTCGTTAAACCGTCCTTGATGATTGATTTGCGAGAAGCTCCGTGCCTTATCGTTGAGCACCTGATCTTTCAGGAATTCGTGGTTAAAGTTCCAGTTGCCTTGCTGATTTTTGTAGCGCAATTCGGACTGTAGTTGAAGACCACGACGAGTCATGAAGCGGGGGGTGAAGGTGGCATCTGCGTTGGGCCTGATATTCCAGTACCAAGGAATGTGCAGTTCCAATCCTGTGTTGTCGCCGCTGGCTAGGGTGGGCGCAAGAGCGCCAGTTTTACGCTTATCGCTAATGGGAAAGCTGAATACTGGCAGGGCTAGGATGGGAACCCCCTTGAACACAAGCCGAATATTGCGAGCAGTTCCGTAGCCCTCATTAGGGAACAGCTTCAGAGATTCCGCTTTGACAAACCAGCTTCGATCATCTGCTGGGCAGGTGGAATAGGTTGCGTCAGTGAGGCTGAAATCCCCATTCGGCAAGCCCTCCATCGCAGAAGCTGAGCCGGTCACTCGGTCACCGTTCAGATTGAGCTGATAATCGCTCTCGCCCGTTGAAAATACATCGTCGTCAATATCAAAAAAAGCGTCGTTACTCTCAAGCTGTACACCGGCCCCGATGAAGCTCAAAGCGCCTTCAACGGATAATTCGCCAGTTTCTGGATTATATTTGGCATTTTGTGCAGTGAGTTTCCGGCCTTGATACTCTATAACCGTGTCACCTTCGAGGATGACCTCTCCGCCGTCATTACTGAATCGATCGGCTTCCGCACTGACTTTATCGTCCGGCGTACTGGCAAAATCTTGAGGGTTGTATGCGAAGCTCGGCGCTGGGCACAGGTCGGCTAACGCGACGCGGCTGACACTGACGAGACACAATCCTACCGTTGCAATGAAAAGCCTGCGCCCGATGTCGAAATTCCAGCCGTTTGAGTTGAAACAGCTATGATAGTCGGCTTTGCCTTCAGCCTCAACGCAAAACATAGGGAAATTTCATTATGACCGGCAAGCGTTCACCCGTGCAGATTCATGAAAGTTGGAAGCCGCGTCTGGAAGTAGAGTTTCAAATGGAGTACATGCAGGAGCTCAAGGCCTATCTGGCGCATCGAAAATCAAAGTCGGCTCAGGTTTTTCCCCATTCGAGCCAGTGGTTCAATGCCTTTTCATTGACACCCTTTGAAGACGTCAAGGTAGTGATCCTGGGTCAAGATCCCTATCACGGGCCTGGACAAGCGCACGGTTTGAGTTTTTCAGTGCCTGTAGGCGTCGCTGTGCCCCCATCGTTACTCAATATTTTCAAAGAAATCGATACCGATCTGGGGCCGGTTCAGCCACCGTTGGCTGGGCGACGACAAGGTTGCTTGGAATCTTGGGCAAAGCAGGGTGTGTTTTTACTGAACAGCGTGTTGACGGTTGAGAAAGGGCAGGCGGCATCTCATCAAGGTCGTGGTTGGGAGAGTTTTACTGACAGTGTGATAAAAAGTCTGAACGATGACCGAGAAAATCTTGTTTTTCTGTTGTGGGGCAGTTATGCACAGAAGAAAGGGCAGCTTATTGACGAAAATCGACATCTAGTGTGTCGTGCCCCACATCCATCACCCTTGTCGGCGCATCGTGGCTTTATGGGATGCAAACACTTCTCCAAAGCCAACGACTGGCTGACTTCTCATGATCAACAACCCATCGACTGGTTACTGGTCGAGTGAGCGTTGAGGTAAAATTCCCGCGATCAGCTTGCGCAAACAGTGCATTCAAATCTTAACTCAGTGCTGCTCTGTCAGCGGATTGGGTAGGAACTTGTAAGTCTGTAAGGTTTCTACTGTAAACGTGAATAATCCGGTCTAGACTCCTCTACCATGACTATCCACTCCGTTTGTACCAAGCCGTTTTTGCGCACTATTGCTAAGCCAATTCTTGCCGCGGGAGTTTTTTTTACTGGGGCCTTCGGCCCAAGTCTGGCCGACGAAAGCTCGGCGCGTTTTTTAGAACGCGATAGTGTGCGCAGCTACATTGCTGAATTTAGTAAAGAGCACGACATTAATACTAATCGCTTATCAGGTATGTTTGTCAGACTGTCCAGTCAACAAAGCATTCTCGATGCGATTTCGAGGCCTGCTGAGCGCACATTGACTTGGCGCGAATACCGGCCTATTTTCCTCACTGATAAACGCACAGATGACGGCAAAGCTTTTCTTGCCGAACATAGCGAGTTACTGCAACGGGCAGAAGCCGAGTTTGGGGTACCTGCTGAGATAATCACTGCAATAATTGGCGTGGAAACCTCCTATGGCCGGATAACTGGGTCTTACAAAGTGCTTGAAGCCTTGGCGACTCTCTCTTTTGACTACCCCCCAAGGGCTGAGTTTTTTCGCAGTGAGATGGAGGAATTTATCCTGCTGAGCGAGCTAGAGGGTTGGGATACTGTGAGCGTCAAAGGTAGCTATGCCGGCGCTATGGGTATGCCGCAATTTATCTCTTCAAGCTACCGCGAATACGCGATCGACTTCGACAACGACGGTAAGCGCGATTTGTTTAACAGTGATGCCGACATCATTGGCTCAGTGGCAAACTACCTTGCGCGCCACGGCTGGGTGAAATCAGCGCCTATTGCTGAGCGTTGGCAACTGACAGACACAACGTTAAGTGATGAGGTCCGTGGGCTTGTGCGCACCAACCTGAAACCGGCGGTTGGCGCAGATACGATCAGGGCTTTAGGCTTTGACACGCCAGCACTGGAACAAGCTACCGCTCCCAATAAACTGCTTAGTGTAATGACAATGCAGGGCGCTGATACGGAGGAGATCTGGGTGGGCTACCCCAATTTTTATGCCATTACACGCTACAACCACAGTCGCCTTTACGCGATGGCGGTGTTTCAGCTTGCACAAACTATTCGTGGTGCCTTGTGAACTCTTTTCGTAGCCTAAAGCGGATATGCTGCACCTGTGCAGTGTTGGTTGCAACGGTACTGAGTGGATGCAGTTACGTGCAAGCTGAGCCCGCTTGGAAACAAGCCGTTGCTGGCGATGGTCCAGGCAACCCCAATCTGCTGATTACTGAGCCAGAAGTGGTCACTAACTTGCCCAAGTCCCGATCCGGCAACCGGCCAGAATACGAGGTATTCGGGATTCGGTATGCGGTTCTAGACAGTGCTCGCCATTTTCGCGAACAGGGTGTTGCCAGCTGGTATGGCTCAAAATTCCACGGTAACGCCACGGCCAGTGGCGAGATCTACGATATGCACCGATTAACCGCTGCGCACAAACACTTGCCGCTTCCTACGTTCGTGCGAGTCACGCGCCAAGATAATGGAGCATCAATTGTGGTCAAAGTGAATGATCGTGGTCCGTTCGTTGGCGACAGAATCATTGATCTGTCATACGCGGCCGCTTCAGCTCTTGACATGCTCGGTAGTGGTAAGGCGGTGGTGACCATCGAGGCCATTAGTGATCATGGAGTGGGTGAAGTTGAGGCGCAGGCTAGTAGCGTTGCGTTTCAAAAGGTTCAGGCGACGGATCACTACGTACAAGCGGGGGCTTTCGCCGAACAGGCCAATGCCCACAGTTTGATGGACAAGATTTTGGCCAGTACCAACCTGCCATCTCGCCTCGATTTCGAACCGCAGCGTCAGCTTTATCAGGTACTTGTGGGGCCATTTTTTGATAGTGCAGTGGTGCAAGACGCTTTGCAACTACTCAACTCTCAGGGTTTTGAGGGTTACCCCGCGGCACGATCTGCTGGCTCCTGATTCACCGGTATATTACTCTCGCTGAAGCTGTCGCTAGTGAGCAAGCTCCTCAAAATACCTTACACTATCGCGATTCGGCGATTAATCAGTACCTATCCCTTTTTCCAGTCAGGCTGTAGTTCTATGCATTCTCCGATTCCTTTGTTGCCCCGTTTTGTGTCTTCCTTAAATAGGCAGACGCGAGCGTGGGTTGTCTCAATAGCAACGTTCTTCTTTGCCACTGCCGTGTTTGCTCAAACGGTGCAAGGAACGCCCTTGCCAGCGGCTCCGCAATTGTCGGCCGATAGTTACCTTCTTTTTGATCACACCAGCGGCACAGTAATAGCGGCCCATGAGCCTGACAAGCAAATTGAACCCGCTAGCCTGACAAAGATGATGACCGCCTACATCGTTTCAGCTGAACTTGCTCGCGGAAGCATCACTCTGGACGAACCCGTATTGATTTCGGAAACAGCTCAGTCGATGGAAGGCTCACGCATGTTCATCGAAGCCAACACGCTGGTGCCTGTTGGTGATCTTTTGCAAGGGTTGATTATCCAGTCTGGCAATGATGCAAGCGTTGCATTAGCGGAACATGTTGCCGCAAGTGAAGCAGGCTTTGTCGACATGATGAATGCAACTGCTGCTCAGTTAGGTATGAACTCAACCAGCTTTGCTAATTCGTCAGGTTTGCCGCATCCGAATCACTTCACTACGGCTAATGATTTAGGCAAGATCGCTAGCGCCATCATTAGTGAACACCCTGAAACGTACAAGCTGTATTCGCAACGTGAGTTTACTTTCAACGACATAACTCAGAAAAATCGCAACACCCTATTGTTGCGTGACGAATCAGTAGACGGGATGAAAACCGGACACACTGAAGCCGCAGGCTACTGCCTAGTGGCATCAGCGGTGCGTGATGATATGCGACTGATCAGCATTGTGCTCGGTGCAGGCAGTGACAAAACACGCATTGCCGAAAGTCAGCGTCTTCTCAATTATGGTTTTCGTTTCTTTCGTACTCGCAAGGTACTAGCGGCCGGAGAAGAGCTTAGCCAAACTCGCATCTGGATGGGAGTCCAAGATCAGTTGGCGTTGGGTGTTGCAAAAGATGTTTATTTGACTCTACCTCGTGATGCGTTTGACACGTTAACCTCAGAGTTCGAAGTCAACGCTTATGTGCGTGCGCCGCTTCGTCTTGGGCAGCCTCTGGGTCGCTCGGTCTTGAAGCTTGATAATCAGATCATTAGTGATGTTCCTCTTCTGGCCCTACAAAACGTTGAGCAAGCTGGTGTGTTCACGCGCCTGAGTCACTCTATCCAACGCTGGTTTCAGTAGGATCGTGACTGAAGAAACCCTGATTGAATTCCCATCGGATATCGCTGTCAAGGCGATGGGTCTGAACACAGTTGATTTTGAACAGCTCATTACTGATTTGGTTACACCGCATATCGCAAACCAAGAGTTTACGGTGTCCACGTTGCCTAGCAAAGGTGATAAGTACTTGTCAGTGAGCGTGCGCTTCACAGTAACCAGCCTAGAACAGTTGCATGCGGTTTATGCTGCCTTGAAAAAAGAGGCGAGAGTGCTGTACACGTTGTGATTACAAGGCACCTAGGACGCACGCAATATCAGGATACCTGGCAGGCCATGCGTGATTTCACTGACACACGCTCCGACGCGACTATCGATGAGCTCTGGTTGTGTGAACATGAGCCGGTTTATACTTTGGGACAGGCTGGCAAGCACGAACATCTACTCAACATCGCCAATGTACCCGTTGTTCAAAGTGATAGAGGAGGGCAGGTGACCTATCACGGGCCAGGGCAAATACTGGTTTACACACTCATCAATCTGCGACGTGCTGGCTTCGGCATTAGAGAGATGGTAGAGCGGTTAGAGAATAGCGTGATTGCATTGTTGGCAGAGCAGGGCTGTGAGGCTCACAGTCGTCGTGACGCGCCAGGCGTCTATGTTGAACAAGCGAAAGTGGCCGCATTGGGTTTACGAGTCCGCAAGGGCTGTACATATCACGGAATAGCACTCAATATTGATCCTGATCTCACGCCATTCCTAGGAATCAACCCCTGTGGCTTTGAAGGCTTAGCGGTCACCTCGGTTAAAGAACTCAACATTCCGGTGGACGCGAATCAGATGAAGGCAAGATTTGCGCATCTGGTCGAGACGCATCTCAGCGCTTAGGGTTTCGAGGATTGTGAGTGCTGTCACAAAGTAGGCCGATTTTGCCGCTAAGATAACGTGAAACGCTGTGTAGATCACTCGTCTGTTTTGTCTCTTTCGATAAGGTGACGTTCTGGCCCACCATTGAGAATGTCGCGACGATGAGAGAAGCACTACTGCAAGTTTCTGAGCAAGAAACGCAAATAGCGGGCATTTTGCGAGCAAACGTTTACACGCAGGCGCGACTCTCTTGGGGCATGAATTTTCTTTTGCTACTGGTTGGTTATGGCGTTCTACAAAACTTTGCACTGAATGCGCCTTTGTCCCTGTGGGCGGCTATGGGTGTTGCGGTATTTTTGTTGCGCCTGCCAAGCGTTGTTAATGCATCGCGCTTAAACGCGCCGTCGGTGAGCAAACTGTTCTATCTCTTTGGATTGTTTCTTTGTGGCTCGGTTTGGGGCGCTTTCGCATTTGTGAGCTTGCCTGTTGTGCAAAATGAAGTTCCGCAGACGCTGGTGTTCGCTTTGCCTATGCTAGTTTGCATGGTGTCGCTGATGACCCTAAGCTCATGGTTACCAGCTTTTCATGCGTTTGTCTGGCCGTTGGCCGTGCCCTTTTTAGCCACACTTGCCCTGCATGCTGATGGTGCTTATCAAACGATGCTACCTGTTGCAGCGTGTTTTATTGGTTTTTGTATTCTGTTTGCTCATCTCATTAACCGACAAGCAAGAAAGCAAGCGATGTTGCAAATTCAAAACACCCTTTACATGCAGGAGCTTGCTGATCAAAATCTGCAGTTCAACCGAGCACGGGTACAAGCGGTGTCTGATCTTGAAGAGCTGCGCAAAGCGCAATCAGTTACACAATCTGACAGCACTGGCGAGAATCTTGGTGGAACAAGCCTAACCACGACACCTATGGATGCGCCAGTAGAAGATGAGCTTGCCTTTCTGGACAGTACACTCAAATTTGACGTTGGCGAGCAATCAAAACATATGTCAGCTGCTTGATCGGCTGCGTCGCTCTCGCCATTTGTCTGACCATTGATAATGCCAGTAGGTGGCTTGAACCGCCGCCTTACCAATGTTGCCGAAGGTCGATGCTAATCCAAAAGGCGCGAATAATTGATAACGCTCAGTTTGCTCAAGAATGGCTTCTGCGATAACACGACCACCGATAGCCGTGGTATTCATACCATGACCTCCAAACGCGGTGCAGTGCCAGAGACCATTATCCATCCTCCCAATCTGCGGCATTTGGTGTCGTGCATAGCTCATTAAACCTGACCACGCGTAGTCTGCTTCCAGTTCAGCTAATGGAGGAAATGTAGCCACCATACGTTTGTGAAG
>JALZWO010000211.1 GCA_023300375.1 Granulosicoccus sp.
AGTTACGGCCGCCGTTTACCGGGGCTTCGATCAAGAGCTTCTCCGAAGATAACCCCATCAATTAACCTTCCGGCACCGGGCAGGCGTCACACCCTATACTTCCTCTTGCGAGTTTGCAGAGTGCTATGTTTTTAGTAAACAGTCGCAGCCACCTGGTCACTGCGGCCCACACCAGCTTAGAGAGCAAGTCTCATCACTAGCATGGGCGCACCTTCTCCCGAAGTTACGGTGCTATTTTGCCTAGTTCCTTCACCAGAGTTCTCTCAAGCGCCTTGGAATTCTCATCCAGCCTACGTGTGTCCGTTTAGAGTACGGTCACTTATTACCTGATGCTTAGAGGATTTTCCAGGAAGTATGGCATCGACTACTTCGCTCAAAAGAGAGCTCGTCATCACGTCTCAGCATTAAGGACCCGGATTTACCTAAGTCCTCTGCCTACACGCTTAAACCGGACAACCAACTGCCGGCTAGCCTAGCCTTCTCCGTCTCCCCATCGCAGTAATAAGTGGTACAGGAATATTAACCTGTTTTCCATCGACTACGCATTTCTGCCTCGCCTTAGGGACCGACTAACCCTGCGCCGATTAACGTTGCGCAGGAAACCTTGGGCTTTCGGCGAGGGGGCCTCTCACCCCCTTTATCGTTACTCATGTCAGCATTCGCACTTCTGATACCTCCAGCAAACCTCCCGGTTCACCTTCAACGGCCTACAGAACGCTCCTCTACCATGCATAGTAAACTATGCATCCGCAGCTTCGGTACTCGGCTTGAGCCCCGTTAAATCTTCCGCGCAGACCGACTAGACCAGTGAGCTATTACGCTTTCTTTAAAGGATGGCTGCTTCTAAGCCAACCTCCTGGCTGTCTATGCCTTTCCACATCGTTTACCACTGAGCCGAGATTTTGGGACCTTAGCTGGCGGTCTGGGTTGTTTCCCTCTCCACGACGGACGTTAGCACCCGCCGTGTGTCTCCCGCGATTGCACTTCTCGGTATTCGGAGTTTGCAATGGTTTGGTAAGCCGGGATGGCCCCCTAGCCATAACAGTGCTCTACCCCCGAGAGTGAGACGCGAGGCTCTACCTAAATAGATTTCGAGGAGAACCAGCTATCTCCGGGTTTGATTAGCCTTTCACTCCTATCCACAGCTCATCCCCTCATTTTTCAACATAAGTGGGTTCGGGCCTCCAGTCAGTGTTACCTAACCTTCACCCTGGCCATGGATAGATCACCCGGTTTCGGGTCTACATCCTGCGACTCAGACGCCCTATTAAGACTCGGTTTCCCTACGCCTCCCCTATTCGGTTAAGCTTGCCACAGAAAGTAAGTCGCTGACCCATTATACAAAAGGTACGCAGTCACATGTGTAAACACATGCTCCCACTGCTTGTACGCATACGGTTTCAGGTTCTATTTCACTCCCCTTAACGGGGTTCTTTTCGCCTTTCCCTCACGGTACTGGTTCACTATCGGTCAGTCAGGAGTATTTAGCCTTGGAGGATGGTCCCCCCATATTCAGTCAAGATAACACGTGTCCCGACCTACTCGATTTCACTTAATGATTGTTTTCGCGTACGAGGCTATCACTCACTACGGCCAGACTTTCCAGACTGTTCTGCTAACGCTCATTAAGCTTAAGGGCTGTTCCCCGTTCGCTCGCCGCTACTAAGGGAATCTCGGTTGATTTCTTTTCCTCCGGGTACTTAGATGTTTCAGTTCCCCGGGTTCGCTCTTAACACCTATGTATTCAGCATTAAGTACCTGTCTTACAACAGGTGGGTTTCCCCATTCGGACATCTTCGGATCAAAGTCTGTTTGCCGACTCCCCGAAGCTTTTCGCAGGCTACTACGTCCTTCATCGCCTCTGACTGCCAAGGCATCCACCATATGCGCTTATTCACTTGACCATATAACCCCAAACGGTCGCCAAACCATTCAGAGCTCACAACTCGATCAAACATTTATAACGATTTTTAGATCTACCTTGACACATACTTTCGTATGTATCACCTGTATATTCTTGCGAATACACAAGTTTTTTTCTTACACATTCTTTCGAACGTACAAGCTATTACTTTTTGAGATATCCAGATTTTAAAAGAACATGTTGTGATAATTTGTCACACTGAAAACATAACAACCTTCATTATGGCTTTAGTGTAAAAACTAAAACAGACCCGATAGATATACGTGATACGCGATACTTACTAAAGTAATGGTGGAGCCAGGCGGTCTCGAACCGCCGACCTCCTGCGTGCAAGGCAGGCGCTCTCCCAACTGAGCTATGGCCCCTTTTTACTTGTCTTTTTTGTCCATGGCGGCGTTGCTGCTTATCACTCGCTTAGTCACTTACACTAGTAAGCTCCTTCGCTCGTGCTTTCGCGCGCCTTGCCCTGAACAAAAAATCCGGCGTAAAAAAATCTACCTGGGGTATAGCTCGATGCTGATAAGGAGAAGCAATTTTGTGCTGATCAAGGCGCTTGTTCGCGAAGCCTAGTGCTTTCCTAGGTGAGTGAACAAGCAACGCAGAGCAGCGCAAAATTTGGTGGGTCTGGGTGGATTTGAACCACCGACCTCACCCTTATCAGGGGTGCGCTCTAACCAACTGAGCTACAGACCCGAGGTCACGTATGGGTCGTTCTTTTGATCCAAGTAATTTGTGTCGGATGCTTATACGAATCCATTAGCGATTCGCTTTAAGGAGGTGATCCAGCCGCAGGTTCCCCTACGGCTACCTTGTTACGACTTCACCCCAGTCATTAACCACAAAGTGGTGAGCGTTCTCCCGAAGGTTAAACTACCCACTTCTTTTGCAGCCAACTCCCATGGTGTGACGGGCGGTGTGTACAAGGCCCGGGAACGTATTCACCGTAGCATTCTGATCTACGATTACTAGCGATTCCGACTTCACGGAGTCGAGTTGCAGACTCCGATCCGGACTACGATCGGTTTTGTGAGATTGGCTTGGCCTCGCGGATTCGCAGCTCTCTGTACCGACCATTGTAGCACGTGTGTAGCCCTACCCATAAGGGCCATGATGACTTGACGTCATCCCCACCTTCCTCCGGTTTGTCACCGGCAGTCTCCCTAGAGTTCCCACCTTTACGTGCTGGCAACTAGGGATAGGGGTTGCGCTCGTTGCGGGACTTAACCCAACATCTCACGACACGAGCTGACGACAGCCATGCAGCACCTGTCACTCAGTTCCCGAAGGCACCAAGTAATCTCTTACAAGTTCTGAGGATGTCAAGGGTAGGTAAGGTTCTTCGCGTTGCATCGAATTAAACCACATGCTCCACCGCTTGTGCGGGCCCCCGTCAATTCCTTTGAGTTTTACCGTTGCCGGCGTACTCCCCAGGCGGTC
>JALZWO010000212.1 GCA_023300375.1 Granulosicoccus sp.
ACGTCTCATTAGTGCAGTAGCCGATGTGTGGCGTTGCCAACACCTTTGGATGACTCACCAACCAATGAGTTTGTGCAGCGGGCTCAACATCAAACACATCGGTGGCAAGCCCTGCGATCACGTTCTCGTCAAGCGCGTCGCGTAGAGCATGCTGATCAATAATTTCAGCTCGCGACGTGTTAACAAGATACCCATCTGGACCCAAGCGTTCAAGATCGCTCTTGCCAATAAAATTGTGGGTTCGAGTGGAGTGACGCAAATGAATTGATACGGTATCAGACTCGGTGAACAAGGCTTCACGGTCTACTTTAGTGACGCCTAGTTCTGAACAGCGTTCGTCGCTTAAATTCTCACTCCAGGCAACTACTCGCATACCCATCGCCTTGGCAAAACCTGCCAATTGACCGCCAAGCCGACCTAAACCGAGAATTCCCAGTGTTTGACCTCGCATGTCTCTGCCCATCATGGGCTGCCAATTGCCGCTCTGTTGCAGAGCATTGGATAGAGGCACCAGTTGTCGCGACATCGCCATGACCATTAAGAATGCTAATTCGGCAGTCGCGTGTCCAGGTGACTCTGTCCCGCAAACGATCACACCGTTTTCCGCTGCTGCGTTTACATCAATAGCGGCGTTCTTCTTGCCACTAGTAACGATCAATTTCAACGTTGGTAATTGATCAAAGACAGCTTTAGTAAACGCTGTGCGTTCTCGCATTATTCCAATAGCATCGAAACCCTGAAGATCAGCGATGAGTGCTGCTTCGGTTTCATGATGATTGTCAAAAAAATGGAATTCGGCAAAATTTGCAGATGACCAATCAGCGAATTGATGTGCTCGACTATGATAATCATCGAGCAGGGCGATCTTGAGTTTCAATGTTTGCTCCTGTTTGTCTCCTTTTTATCACAGTGCTCTGGTGACGTGGCAGGCAACGTAGCTGGGAGCGCGTCGCTAAGTCTAAAAATAATCGTGAACGGTTTATAGGCGATGCGGCCCATCAACTGCGTAATCCAATTGCTGCAATAAAAGTACAGGCTCAATCTTCACTGGAAAGTGATGATCCTTTGGCAATGCGTGCCAGTCTTAATCAGATTCTTGAGGTATAGGACAAGTCAGCCACAATGGTGGATAAGCTCTTATCTGCAGTCCATGCTTATACACTTGACAGCAATTCCTACAATGAGTTTGATCTAAGTGCATTGATTAGAAAACGAGCAGGTGAGTTGGCGCCTTCGGCGTTTGATAAGAATCAAGAAATTACGATGGTAGGTACAACTGAAAAAGTACCCTATAACGGTCATGAAATTTTACTGGGAGAAGCCATCTCTAATTTGATACACAACGCCATTCAATACAATGAAAGTTCGTCAATAACTACTATTTCACTGTTATTACGTGTAACAGCCAAAGAAATAGAAATTGCTGTCAGCGATGAAGGGCAGGTGTTCTCTAATGACGAATTTCACGAACTGACCCAACCGTTCAGAACAAGCGGTTCAGATCAAAGCGGAAGTGGCTTTGGCTTGTCAATAGCGAAGGATATCGCTCGCATGCATAGAGGCACCTTACAAACGACGAAAACCGATTCAAGCAAAACTATTATGATGCTATTGCCCTAGCCTGCGTTCTAGGGCTGAGAGTCCAATCCTCAAAGACTGCCAGGTGCCACGTAAGTACGACCCGAATCGGTGGCATCGGCGTCTGTTTAGCAAAAACCATCACAGGTAGACGCATCAGGCATTGACTGGTATACAGGATTGATACTTGACGATAAACAAACACCCTTCTGGAGAGCTAAACATGAGCCACGATATTTATATAATTGATGGAGCAAGAACACCCATTGGCACCTTTGGTGGATCCCTATCGGGACACTCGCCCATTGAGCTAGCCACATTGGTCACTAAAGAGGCTATGTCACGTAGCAAGCTGGCCCCTGATGCGGTGGGGCATGTGGTGTTTGGCCATGTCATCAACACAGAGCCTCGAGACATGTATTTGTCGCGTGTTGCAGCCATTGAAGCAGGCATTCCTCAAGAGACACCCGCACTGAACGTCAACCGCTTATGCG
Source organism: Granulosicoccus sp. (assembly GCA_023300375.1). Lineage (GTDB taxonomy): Bacteria > Pseudomonadota > Gammaproteobacteria > Granulosicoccales > Granulosicoccaceae > Granulosicoccus. The sequence goes on from JALZWO010000212.1 coordinate 2,073, forward strand.
GCTCTGGGGCCCAAGCCGTGGTTTCAGCCGCACAACACCTGATGCTTGGTGATGCTGATGTTGCCATTGCCGGTGGAGCCGAGGTCATGTCACGTTCGCCACACATAACATCGAGCATGCGTTTTGGCCAGAAAATGGGCAGCCTCACCATGCAAGACATGATGATAGGTGCATTGTCAGACCCTTTTGGTGCTGGGCACATGGGCATTACGGCCGAGAATGTAGCTACTGAAAACCAGATTGATAGAGAACAACAAGACGCCTTTGCCGCGACGAGTCAACACCGCGCAAGTGCAGCGATTAAAGCGGGTTATTTCCAAGGCCAGATACTGCCTGTGGATATCAAAAAAAGGCGGGAGACCATCAGCTTTGATACCGACGAACACCCCAAGCCAGACACCACAGCAGAGAGCCTGGCAGGACTTCGCGCTGCCTTCAAAAAAGACGGTAGCGTCACGGCTGGCAATGCGTCAGGTATTAATGATGGCGCTGCCGCCATGGTATTGGCAACTCAAGCTGCTGTTGAAAAACACGGCTTAAAACCACGCGCCAAACTACTAGGCTACGCCCATGCCGGCGTGCGCCCTGACATCATGGGTATTGGCCCTGTGCCTGCGGTCACCAAACTACTTGAAAACCTGAAGATGTCGCATGAGCAGTTTGATGTTATCGAATCTAACGAGGCGTTTGCCTCACAAGCCTGTGCGGTTAATAACGCACTGGGACTAAACACCGATAAAGTGAACCCCAATGGCGGTGCCATTGCATTAGGGCATCCAGTAGGGGCCACAGGCTCTATCCTTGTGATAAAAGCGATGTACGAGCTTGAACGAATCGGAGGCCAATACGCGATCATCACAATGTGCATCGGTGGTGGACAAGGCATCGCTTTGGCGATAGAACGACTCGCCTAATAGTCACTTCCAACTATACCGCTGTTGTTCAGGCGAGGTAGCTTTAAGCCACGTTTAACGGGTGTTGGTAATAACGCCAACACCCAAACAACTCAATCTTAGCCAATTTAGTTAACGAGCAGCTCCGCGCAGTGCGGCTCGAATCATCTGCTCTACAGTGTCATCGGCATTGGCATGTTTATCCAATAACTTGGCCGCCTCTGCTGGCTTATAACCCAGCGCCGCCAAAGCATCTTCTGCCTG
>JALZWO010000213.1 GCA_023300375.1 Granulosicoccus sp.
AGCGCTATGAAAATGCAACTTGAGTCTTCTGATCAAAAGCTGATCAGTAATTATGGAAATGGCGTTTTAAGCGTCAACGGCCAAGATTATCGAACTAACCTTTTAATCACTCAGAGCCGTGTGATCGAGAACTGGTTCGAGGGCGCACTGAACGAGCTTTCGATGGCACATTTCGAGCCGCTCTTTGATGGTGCGGAGTCAGAAATCCCAGAAATTGTCCTGCTGGGCACCGGCTCCGACCACATCTTCCCAGATTTTGCGCTGATGGCAGAATTGCGCCAACGTGGTATCGCCTTAGAGGTCATGAACACGCGAGCGGCCTGTCGAACTTACAGTGTATTAGTTAGCGAGTTCCGACCTGTGGCGGCAGCTCTTATACAAATCGGAGTTGATGACTAACAAAGACCGCCCTTTTGTCAGTGCCCCACGATTCTGGCAAAACGTGGTTAAGCAACACTTTGCTCTTTAGTTGAGCGATGACTAAACGCAGATATAAGAGCACTCCGAGATATACCAGTGCTCAGTATTAACGTGCGTGAAAAATAGATTGGGTAGTTTGTGAAAAACAAAAAAATGACGACTGCTAACGGTGCTATTTTTCATCTACGAATTGCATCACACATTTATTCGCTATTGATTCAAAGTTAGTTGGCCGCCACCAAAGCACACTAACAAAGGCAAGCTAAAAACACTCGATACAGACTACTTGTAGTGGGTTATTTAAGCGCAATAATCTTTATAAACCATTAAAAGCTCTGTATCGCGGTTCAAGCGATATAAGACTGTCGTGCAAAGGTACCACCTTTGCAATCGATGGTTGTTTACCTTCAAATTAACCCAAGCTGTAAAACTATGATAACCACTAAATATGCGAACCATCCGAGCCTAAAAATCACAAGGACTGCCTCAATTGTTCTTGTAGCCGCAGTATTAAGCAGCTGCGCTACATTAGATAAGAACCCACAAATTGGTGAAACGTTTTCACGGGTTGGAGGCGCTGTTAAAGGTGGCGTTTCAAAAGTCACTTCCAAATTTTCTTCACCGCGCAGCAGAGCCAGTAACGATGCTCAACAGATAGCTGCCAAATTCCCGGCCAATGAAATGCCCCACACCATGATGCAAAAACCCGTTGCTGAAGGCAGGCTCTCCTCAGGGTTCGGCTATCGCATTAATCCAAAAGGTGTCAGGCTGCCAAAGCGCCACAAAGGTGTGGACTACGCTGCTCCAACCGGCACACCAATCTATGCAGCAGCCAGTGGCGTTGTAGGAAAGATATACGTTAGCACCAGCTACGGTAATTACATACGCATTGATCACGACAACGATTTCTCTACAGCTTATGCACACATGAATGCATTTGCCAATGGATTGGAAGCAGGTTCCAAAGTAAGTCGTGGCGATATCATCGGCCAAGTTGGAAACACAGGAAAATCAAGTGGAGCGCATCTGCACTTTGAACTCACCTACAAAGGCGTATTCATTGACCCACTGTTCGAAACCGTGCCTACTGAAATACTGGCCTCTGATGAAGCACAATCTGAAGACACTTAAGTCTTTAAGTAAAAACACGCGCGAGTCCGAGTTGTCTGATCCACTCTAGAAGTAAGAATGGGGAGCACGAGCTACTAAAGTGCTGAAGAAACAGATAACCCATTTTTTACCTTACGAGAAAATTTCTCAAATGAGACTTACTCGTAAATAGTGCACAGCAATTGTGCTAAAGCTGAAAAACTGTGCCGGATTTAACATTGAAATTTAACGGTTGTTGATAATCTTCAGTCCATGAGATTCACAACCAAGTGAACAATGATCAGACCGGAGTAAGTATTGTGGCTAATTCATCAAACGAAGCAAACCGAAGCAAGTCAACATCGAAGCTATGCAAAGTATTATTTGCAAGCTGTATATCCATTGCTTTTATCGCCTGCGATGCCGTGGCAAGCAGCAACACGTATGTTGACTCTGGCGTGATTCAAGATCACCCTTTAGCAGGTACGCTAATCGGAAGCTGGACTCACTGCGCTAACGAGGGCCGCAGCACTACCCTAGTTTTTGATGAGTACCGCTTTGACCAATATTTTTCGTATTTCGAACCCAACAGCAACTGCTCTGGCGAGCCGCTCAACCAAGTGGGTCTGTTACCACACAATGCCGTATACAACTCAGGCACATACGAGCTCGGCGACAATGTTAAAACAAACGATGGATTGCCCGTTGTACATTTGAACATGTCTTCCGACACCCTTATGGGCTCCACCATAAAGAGCGACTACAAACACTTCGATATCGTGTATCTGGGTACTGCGGGCGAATTGCTATTCGGCACACGTGCATCGATCATAAAAGACAACCGCCCTAGTCAACTTGATTTTGAAGACAAGTACCAGTACTCAACAATTTAAGCACTGGTAAAAATGGCGCCAACTTAAGGTCGTTACCTTAGATACTTAGCATTCGAGAGAACCACGTGTCCAAATGTTTTCTCTCGAGTATGTGCCATTTCAGTACTGCCGCCAACAAATCAGGCCAAAAACAAGGTATCCGCGGTATAGCCGCTGCTTTCAAGAATGCGTCGTAGGCGCTTTAAGGCTTCCATCTGGATTTGACGCACACGCTCGCGAGTTACACCCAACTCCAGGCCGACCTCCTCCAGTGTGCTCTTTTCGTGACCGTCTAGACCAAAGCGTCTGACAAGCACTTCGCGTTGCTTGCACTCGAGCTTCTCCAACCAGTTGTTGATATTGGAGTTCACACTCTCATCTTGCAAAACGACAGACGGGTCAACGTTGTTTTCATCAGGAATGATATCGAGTAAAGGACGCTCTCCGTCCTTGCCTATGGCAACATCAACTGACGTCACACGATCTCTTAGCCCTAGAAGCTTTATGACGTCCTCTACAGGACGCTCAGTAGCGAATGCGATGTCCTCAGCGGTGGGCTCTCTGTCGAGAGACTGCTGTAGACGACGCTCAGCCTTGATATACACGTTCATTTCCTTAACGACGTGGATCGGCAAACGAATGGTACGGGTCTGGTTCATTAAACCGCGTTCAATAGTCTGACGGATCCACCAGGTAGCATAGGTTGAGAATCGGAACCCACGCTCTGGGTCAAATTTTTCGACAGAGTGAATGAGGCCAAGATTGCCCTCTTCGATCAGATCAAGGAGCGCTAGGCCACGATTCATGTACCGACGGGCTATTTTTACAACCAGCCGCAAATTGCACTCAATCATTCTGGCGCGAGATTTTCCACATCCAGACTGAGCCTGACGCGTGTACATTTTCTCTTCGTCTGCAGTCAGAAGCTCTGAATGCTCAATTTCTTTGAGATACAGACGAGTCGCATCCATTTCTTTACGCGACAAGTCTTTCAGCTTGCTTGCGGTGATTTTTTCCCTAGGTTCACCGTCTACCGCCTCTGCACTGTTTGCAGAACCAACACCACCTTTGTTCCAACCATCACGGTTGTCGGTGGTCATTGTAAAATTTCCCCAATGTTGTGCCATAGGAGCTGTCTCTCGTGTTTTGCAGGAATTTTTCTAGATATTAAAGGAACTTAGCGCAACTTGCTAATCCAATTTGACAGTTTACCAAATTATTTTGCGAGTTGCTGTTTCCAGCAAAATTATTACGACGAAATACGTAGCGCCGCTACGTACCATACGGCCCTACATAGGAGTTAAAAATTTCATTGGATTCAACAACTTACCATCTTTACTAATCTCAAATCGCAATAATGGCTCGTCATTTGCATTGGCGCCGAGACTGGCAATTGGGTCACCTTGGCGAACTGTGTCCTGAACTGCGACAAAAAGGTCGCGCGCATTGGAATACACGCTCAGGTAGTTATCTGGGTGCCTGACAATGACAACCTTACCTATGCCATCAGGTGAACGAGCGACAAGATCAACCACACCATCTCTGGCTGCATGCACTTGTTGTCCCGGCAAGCCAACAATTTCTATGCCCTGACCATTGGGTCGTTGTGGATCGTAATCACGTGCTAGTTGACCCGCCATTGGCCAGTCCCAGCGGTCAACCCCAGTGGCCAAATCGCTGTTTAAACTTGCAGTACTAGTGGGCAATGTAAAATTTTCATCATCAATAACTTCCTCAACAGGATAGCCCGGTTGCTCTACGTAGCCTGTTACAGGTGCTTTGGCTCTTTGAACAAAAGCGGTTCCAGTTTCTCTGTCGTTACGTACCTCCCTTGTTGGCTGCACCCGCTGCGCACCCAACAAGAAGTCATCACCAGACGTGACGGGTACTGCCTGGTTGATTTGCGTTGGCGACGTTCTGCCGAGGATAGTAGGCAGCTGTGCGGGTGCTACTGCTGGGGCTGTGACCGCAGCTTTGGCGCTTGCAACCGCAGGGCGATTTGTCGGCCCGCGTAGCACCAGATGCATTCCTGAGTAAACACCTTGTGCGGCCTTTGGATTTAGTTGCGCCAGCGCATACGCGCTGGTGTTGTATCTGAACGCGATAGTTTCGAGCGTTTCCCCAGCGCGTACGACATAAGTCGTTGAGCTCAAGTTGGCATCCAGTGAACTCAGACCAGACTGAAGGCCTTGTAAAGGAGAAGATTGGCAAGCCGCCAACACTAATGGCAGTGCACACAATACGCCCACTCGAGACAATAGCTTCATCAAAGTAATCCGTTTAACCGAGTTTTTATGACGACGCGCAGATGGCGTCAATAAACTTACACTACAAATTAGTGTAGTCGGTTATTTAGGACTTACCAGTAAGAAATGGAACAAAACTGACATTACTTTCTTCACGAGACGCAAAACCCGCTGAGGTCCTTGTAATGATGGTCAAACTTTGCTCACTAGACTGATCTCCAACGGGAATTACCATCCGGCCACCCACGGCTAACTGTTGAAGTAAGGGTTGAGGAATGCTACGAGGTGCAGCGGTAACCATGATGCCATCGTAAGGACCATGACTTTCCCACCCCCATCCACCATCACTGTAGCGAGTTCTGATGTTCCTGTATTGCAGAGCTTGGAATCTGTGCCGCGCCTTGTCTAGTAAGCTCTGAATACGCTCCACGCTGAACACTTGATCTGCCAAGCGAGACAGAACAGCAGCTTGATAACCAGAGCCCGTGCCCACTTCGAGAACCTTACCTAGTGGCCCATCTTGCATGAGAATTTCACTCATTCTGGCAACAGCATAGGGTTGCGAGATCGTCTGCCCTTCGCCAATCGGCAACGCTACATCCTCGTAAGCACGTGACGCAATGGCTTCATCAACAAACAAGTGCCTGGGGACTGTATTTAAAACGGTGAGCACGTCTTCGTTTTCGATACCTCGATCCATTAATCGACGAACCATGCGAGTGCGGGTGCGCTGCGAGGTGAATCCGATGCCTGCAATTTGTTGTGCCGTGGCTATCATGACAAATGCTCATGCTCAAGCCACTGAGCGATTGGATCAACTGTATCTTTTCGCGTCAAATCGATTTGCAAAGGCGTCACTGATACGTAGTTCTCCTTCACTGCACCAAAATCAGTACCCGGTCTATCATCATCTATCTCGCCAGCAGCGCCAATCCAGTAGAGGGTCTCTCCACGTGGACTCATCATCTTTATCGAATTTTGCGATGGATGACGGGTACCGAGTCGAGTTGAGCGCATACCCTTGATCTCAGATAAAGGCACATCTGGAACATTGATGTTAAGAATGGTATCGGCTGGCAATGGAACTGTGCGTAAATGCGACACCAGTTTATGGGCCACATGGGCTGCAGTTGCATAATGCACGGGCTGGTGAGATGCCATCGAAACGGCAATTGCAGGATGCCCCAGATGACGGCCTTCGATGGCTGCTGCGATAGTGCCTGAATACAACACATCATCGCCCATGTTGGGTCCGTCGTTAATTCCACTGACCACCATGTCTTGCTCTTCCTCGAGCAATCCACTTAGCGCTACATTCACACAGTCAGTTGGAGTTCCCTGCAGCGAATAAATAGTCGACTCGTGCTGTTTTACAAAAATAGGGTGGGATAACGTAAGAGAGTGACTTGCACCGCTGCGATTACGATCAGGCGCTACAATGGTTGCCGTTCCCAATGACTGCATCGCCTCGTACAAGGCACGGATACCGTCCGACAGGTAACCGTCGTCATTGGCAATGAGAATACGCATAGGCAAGCCCGGAAAAACAAAGTTGTGATTGTAGACAGTGAATTTAGACCGAGTTGGTGGTTAAGCAACCCTCATTTGCAGACAATTCTGGCGAGCAAGGTCTGTAAACCCAATCTCGTGCCCACTACGAGCACCAGAATTGAGCTTGATGACGGTGATTTCATCGACATAAATTGCAGCATTCAGGAAGATGGCGATCTGGTAGCCATCTTTCACGGTCTGGCTGGCTGTGTTGAAAGCAGTTATGTGCAAGGCGCCTTTGGCAGCCTGCTGAAAGCCGGGCTCTCACCGGCTTTAATGCATTGGCGTGGCTGCAGCGGTGAACCGAACCGTCTCGCACGTTCTTATCATTCTGGAGCCAGCGACGATATTGACTGGTTCATAGGGCATCTATCCGAGCACTTCCCAGGCCGACCCATTCATGCCCTGGGTTACTCTATGGGTGCCAATGCGCTCCTGAAATATTTGGGGGAAACTGGTGCTAGCTGCCTATTAAAAAGCGCCATAGCAGTCAGTCCTCCCCTAGTGCTCGCAGAAGGCGCTACACAGCTCAACACAGGAGTGGCTCGTCATTATCAGCGCTATCTATTGAAGCTGCTTCGCGGACAGAGTGAACGCAAACGCAAGCTACATCCAGAACTTGTCATGCCGATAGCTTCCTCAACACTCGATAGCTTCTGGAAATTCGACGATGCCATCACCGCTAAAGTACACGGCTTTAACGACGTACACGATTATTACCAACAATGCAGCGCTAGACAGTTCATCCCGAGCATCGCGGTAAAAACGCATATCCTCTGTGCGCGTGACGATCCCTTTTTTACACCGGCTATTATCCCAACTAACGAAGAGCTGCCTGAAAACGTCACTCTTGAGGTGTCATCTCATGGTGGCCACGTTGGTTTTCTTGGGCGCGATGCAAATAATCGCTTCAAAACTCACCGTTGGCTGGACGATCATGTTGCTCAGCTTCTCTCGACCACAGCCGGTCAAAGCGCTAATAAACTATAGATTTGAGCCTTGAGCTTTGCTGAGATCGACGGTGTGCGTTGTAGCTCAAAGTTGCCCTATGTTTTTTGTCAAATTCACACTGTGTAATTTTCTTTGTAAAATTATCACTAAAAATTACATACACTGAGGTCGTTATCAAGAATAAACCATCAGGAATTTCTTATGAATCAGTATCGAACTTTGACTTCCAGCGCCGCCGACACCATTGCAAAACAAGGTGATGCATGGTCTGCCATTAATCCGGAGTCAGTTGCTCGTATGCAGCTGCAAAATCGCTTTCATACCGGACTAGACATTGCACGCTACACCGCCACCATCATGCGAGGCGATATGGCGGCCTACGACAAAGACCCCACTCAATACACGCAGTCTCTGGGCTGCTGGCACGGATTTATCGGCCAGCAAAAGCTGATTTCCATGAAAAAGCACTTCGGCACTACCCAAGGTTGCTACCTTTATCTCTCCGGTTGGATGATTGCTGCACTTCGATCAGAGTTTGGGCCACTACCTGATCAGTCCATCCATGAGAAAACATCAGTGCCTGCACTGATTGAAGAACTCTATACCTTCCTCAAGCAGGCGGATGCACGAGAACTGCGACACCTGTTCACTGAACTGGATGCAGCTCGTGAAGAAGGGAATCAAGTTGCCGAAAAGGCCGCGTTCGGCAAAATTGATAACTTCCAAACACACGTGGTGCCCATCATCGCTGACATCGATGCAGGCTTCGGTAACGAGGAGGCCACTTATCTGCTGGCCAAAAAAATGATTGAGGCAGGCGCGTGTTGTTTACAAATTGAAAATCAGGTGTCAGATGTCAAACAATGCGGTCATCAAGATGGCAAAGTGACTGTGCCTCATGAGGAATTTCTAGCCAAGATTAATGCGATTCGCTATGCCTTCCTTGAACTCGGTGTTGATGAGGGGCTCATCGTTGCCCGCACAGATTCACTAGGCGCAGGCCTTACCCAAAAAATTCCTGTATCGCGCGAGCCGGGAGATCTTGCTGATCAATACAACGCGTTTATTGCAGGTGAAACTATCTCGTCAATGGACGACATACAGGCTGGAGAAATAGCAATTCGTCAAGGTGACAAATTAATCAAGCCAAATCGACTACCTAACGGACTAGTACAATTTCGTGCAGGCACAGGTGCTGAGCGTTGTGTTCTAGACTGCATAACGGCATTGAAGAACGGTGCTGATATGCTCTGGATTGAAACAGAAAAACCACACGTTGGACAAATTGCCAGCATGGTTGACGCTATTCGCGAACAAGTACCCAATGCCAAGCTGGTGTATAACAACAGCCCATCATTTAACTGGACATTGAGCTTTCGTCAGCAGGTGTTTGATGCCTGGACGACAGAGAAAAAAGATCTCAGTGCCTACGTTCGGGATGACCTTATGAATGCAGAGTATGACGAGACTGAGCTTTCAACCGAAGCCGACAAGCGTATTCAGGCTTTCCAAGCTGACGCATCAAAACGTGCCGGCATTTTTCATCACCTGATAACACTTCCGACGTACCACACTGCCGCACAATCCACCGACGCCTTAGCTAAAAACTACTTTGGAGAGCAAGGTATGCTCGCTTACGTGCGTGACGTACAACGACGTGAAATTCGTGAAGGTCTTGCCTGTGTAAAACATCAGGATATGTCTGGATCGAATATCGGTGATGATCACAAAGAGTACTTCTCCGGCGCACAAGCGCTGAAGGCATCAGGAAAAGACAACACGATGAATCAATTTGGTTGATTCCAGTTTGTTCGTAGAAGCGTCATTCTCTCGAATAAAACCGTCATTCCCGTGAAAGTGGGAATCCACGTGTATCGAAGCATGGATCCCCACTTTCGTGGGGATGACGTGATCCCGAGAGTAAAGCGTCATTCCCGCGAAAGCGGGAATCCACACGTATCGAAGCATGGATCCCCACTTTCGTGGGGATGACACGAATTTGGCATGACGAAATTATTCCTCGAGTAAAGTCCGCTTGCTCAACAAACGCTTAAC
>JALZWO010000214.1 GCA_023300375.1 Granulosicoccus sp.
GTGGCCTCATTGGATGATATCGCTGGAAATAGCATGAGACAAAGCGCGCCCACTTGGATAACGCAGACCGTTTTGCGACGCATCGATGGGAATAATTCGCCTTGCAAAGCTTTGTATTTCATTGATGCAAGAATAAAGGCGTAGCGCAGGACGCCAAGGCCAATCACCCAAAGACCTACTTTTTCCGATTGCCATAAAATAAGAGTGATAATAAAGGCAAGAAAGGCATCAGTCTCCATGTCGAAGCGTGCACCGAAAGCGGAGCAAAGGTTTGCCTTGCGGGCAAGATAGCCGTCGAGACCATCAAGGCACAGGGTAACCGTGGCTGTGATAGCTATGATCCAAGCGACGCTGGGGTTAGCATTGTGCAGAACGGCTGCGACAGGGATGCATCCTGCCAGTATTGAGGCGACGGCTGCACGCAGTGTTGTGATGACATTGGCATGGCCGAATTTTTTATGTTGATGAAAACGAACATAGAAAAAAATAATAGCAACACTGATCAACCAGACGCCTGAGGTAACGATCACAGAGGCTGTTCCAAACACGGATTGGCCTGAGTAAAGTGCCACTAAAGTCAGTGTGAGAAGCGCTGTAAGGCCTGAAAGCGCTGAAAGCGTGCCCTTAGGTAGCGGGTGACTTAGCTCGGTTAAGTGTGTTTGAAAGAGCATCCTATTGAGTATTTGTTAGCTTGATACATCAACGCAAACCCAGAACTGGCCCGCCTGTATGAATCCATCATTGTTTAATTACGTACGATCTTGCATGTTATTCTGGATTTTTTGAACGTTCTAAACTTTGCGTCGCATGCTTGCCTATTTCAACACATTAGCTTCTGAAGATGCCGAGTTGCTAGCATGGCAATTCCTGCTGCTTGCCAATGATCTGAGAAAACAACGATACCCCAATGCATGCTATTTGTCGCTTGACGCGAAAAATAGACCCACTGTCGTGCAACGCAAAGACGATACCCCAACGTGTCTGTGGCATGAGGCTGATGGACATTGGTGTCGTAGCTCACAGATTCCGGCAGTAGCGGCGGCCATGTTCGATTTGTACTTACCGCTACTAGCGCGTAAGGATGCTCCACACTATGTTGTTGCGCACCTTGGGCAAAGCATTGATTCGAGGATTGCAACGAGCAGTGGTGATGGATTTTTTGTTACCGGTGAAGAGAACCGTCGACATCTACATTGCCTGCGTGCATTGAGTGACGCCGTGATCATCGGTGGGGCAACCGTGATTGCTGATGATCCACAACTGACAACTCGTGCTGTAGCTGGTGATCATGCAGTTCGCGTGGTGCTCGACCCAAGAGCCCAGCTCGATTTATCGTTTGGTTTATTTATTGATGCTCAGGCGCGCACAGTGTTGCTTCACCAATCAAGTGCGAAGCTTGATCAGCGTGCCATGAAATCAGGGCCTGTTTTGCCATCAGGGGAGCAGCAAGTGGAGCGCTGGATTGTACCCAACAGCGATGCAGGTATTAATCCTGAGCAAGTGGTCAACTTACTGGCAAGTCGAGGATTGCGTCGACTATTTGTTGAGGGGGGCGGAGTAACAGTGAGTCGTTTCTTTGAGGCCGCTGTACTTGATCGATTGCATGTAGCGGTTGCGCCACTGTTGGTTGGCGAAGGCACAGCTGCATTGCAATTAGGTGGTGTTGAAAAAATGATTAATGCTCATCGCCCTCCGCATGCTCTTTACAGCATGGGCAATGATGTCCTTTGGGATTTTGATGTGTCTGGTTGTCAGGACGTTGATAGTGGCAGTAGTGCTGTTCAAGACCCGACAAAATCGTGCCTAGCGCCCACCGTCAGGCTTAAATAATTTACGTCAGCGACAGTACTTCCAGATGACCGACCATCAATTCTGATTCACCTTTGTCTATAAATTCTCGACGTTCGTGTTGCCACTGCTTGATCATTGTTTGTTCGGAACTGCTTTGCTCAATAGCGGCAGGGGCCCAGCCGTCGATAATGGCATGTTGAAGTGCAGCAGATTCGCTGATGGTTGTTGATGAAATCTGCCAATCGCTGCGATGTGTTAGTACCTCTCTTCCCCATTGTTCTAAGCGATTCGCAAAGTACATACCGGCTGTTGGTCCAAGAGCTTTCCCAAAACCTTTATCGTTAAGTTGATGGGTGTTTAGTAACTGGTTAATTCGTTTGTCGCTGTCGAGTTCTGGCTGCCACTTTACTCGACCGTCGTAGTTCAACGCAAAAAGGCAGGTGCATTGTTTTTCTATGCATAGCTTAGCTAATGAATCAAGCCAGTGAGCTGAAGTCAGGTCTAGGAGCGCAGATCCGAGTAATAAGTCAGTGCGTTGTGACTGTAGTTTTTCGAGGTCGCTGGATAAGTCGATCACTTGCCATTCTACGATTGCACTGAATTCATCATGCTCTATGCGCAGTTGATCATCACTGATTGTGAGCTGTGCTTTTTGGGAATCGGTCCAGGGTTTAAGTATGCGCGGCAGATGTTCAAGCAAAGTGGCGTCGTAGTCTACCAATAGCCAGTGTTGATGGTGGCCAAGCTTTGGCAGCAGGAATCGCAGATTTGAGCCTGTACCTGCACCGATTTCAATGATGTGCAGGTGTTGTTGTCTTCTGGCACGCCACTGAACCAATTGAGTGACCAGGGCTGTGTTTCGTGCGGCATGATCAGCTGGCTCGCGCAGACTTAACCAGCTCTCGCTGAAGCCCGTGTTTTGGTTTTCAAGCTCGCTCATGACAATAGATCCAGTTGCAGGCTAAGTTCACTGGCTGCCTGTTGCCAACTGCGCAATTGACCACGAGCGTTGACAGCGTGCGCACGTAGTTGATTTCTCAGTGTTTCGTCTGTCATGTATTTTTCCAAGGCTTGAGATAACCCGAGTGTATCGCCTGGGTCTGTCAACAATGCACTGCCTGAGGGTACAGTATCCTGCATGGCGCCGCCTCGTGTACAGATAATAGGCAGGCCGTGAGCAATGGCCTCAGTCAAAACCATGCCGTAGCCTTCGTGATACGAGGCTAGAACAAACACATCTGCGCAGGCGTAGTGTGCTTCTAGTTCAGTCTCTTCACGCTCTCCGTGAAAAGTTATCCGATCGTTCAGTCCAAGGGCAGTGCATTGATCTATCAGTGCTCGGTAAGTATCTGGGTGGCGTTGGGTGCTGCCAACGCAGTGAAGATGCCACGATAGATGAGAGATTTTTGATAGAGACTCAAGTAATGTGTTGTGCCCTTTGCGCGGAGTGAGTGTTGCAACGCACAGTAATTGCGTAGTGCCGTCATCATTACCTGATGCCAGTGGACCTATGTCTGTTCCCGGTGGTATTGCAGCGATAGATCGTGAATCAACTTGGTAGTCAGCCATGGCATCAGCTGTAAATTGGCTGGTTGTTACGATGCGCTTGGCGCTGCGTAGTGCTTGAATTTCTAATGTTTTCAGCTGTTGTGACTGATGTTCAGTCAGGCCGGTTTCTAATGCCAAAGGGTGATGGATCAATGCAATGAACTGGAGTCTTTGTGCATGTTTTTCGACAATACACGGCATGGTGCTAAAGGCTAGGCCATCCACTAACACCAGGCTATCGTCGTCTAGTTGTGTGAAGGTCTGATCGGCTATGTCGAGTTGGTGCTGATCTGGAAACGGGTAGTCACCGGGTAATGAGATACGCAATACCTTGCAGCGCAAGTCGTCGTCTAGCTGTTCAAGCTCTTCAGCTAGACGTTTGTCATATCGATACCCTCCGGTGAGGGTTTCAAGATCACCGGGGTAGATCAGTACAAGGCTACGCATACCGCTGTAACCTACAGTTTGAGCTCTCGTTCGTAGGCAGCCCAAGCCACATGTGACTCGTTCAAAGTGACTTTCAACGCGTGCAGCCCCTTGGCAGTATCACCTAAGTCACCCGATTTTATGCCCGCCTCTACTTGCTCGTATATATAAGCTGCCAGAAATTCAGTGGTGGTGTTTTTACCAGCAAAGGCATTAACTTCATCAAGATTTTTATAGTTGAGCTCTGCAAGGATGGATGCCAAATTCTTGCTAGCCAAACCGATATCCACGACCAAACCGTCGGCATCGAGTTCAAGTCGGCGCATTTCCAGATCGACTACATAAGTGGCACCGTGCAACCCTTGTGCTGGGCCAAAAATCTCGCCTTTGAAGCTATGGGCGATCATGAAATGTTCTCTTACATTAAGGCTATACACTGATTGCACTCCTGATTATTGAGAGGTTAACTGTGAGAGCTTAACTGATTGAGGGCTTAACTACTTGCGTAGCGAATTCGATGACACAACGATGAGTTTTCAGGTGTGTTTAACCAGCGAAACGTGTTGGGAAGTTCAGTAAAATCGCTCTCTCCACTGATTAGCACATCAAGCCTTGAATCTATCAGTTGACTTAGGGCCAATTGAAGTCTGCGCTGGTAGCTCCAGCGCGATCGTTGCCTTGTAGCAATGTGCCCAACTTGTGAGCTGAGTATCTGTAAACGTTGTGAATGGAATGATCCGCCGAGCTTGAGTGTTGCAGCCCGATTACCGAACCAGCTCATCTCTACGATGCGAGCCTCAAAGCCTGCCAGTTCTATCGCCGCATTCAGGCCTTGCTCTGTGGCCGATGTGTGGATCACCAGATCACGTTCGTTTTTTGCCTGCGAAGGTGTGGCAAATTCAATATCTAATGCCTTGGCTACAGAGGCGCGATCTGGATTAATGTCAATGAGCTGAACATTGCAGCCAGTGATGCGATTGGCTAGATAAGCCACGAGCAAGCCAACAACACCGGCCCCGACCACGCTAATTTGATCACCTATGGATGGTTGTGCGTCCCATAGAGCATTAATGGCGGTTTCCATGTTGGCGGTGAGAACGGCCCGCGATGCGGGTAAGCCGTCGGGTAATAAGGTGACAGCCTCTTCAGCTATATTGAAGTGTGTTTGGTGAGGGAATAAACTGAAAACAGCTTTGTCAATGAGATGGGTGGGGCCTGCCTCTACGATGCCAACATTGATATAGCCGTATTTTATAGGGAAGCTGAATTCACCCTCTTGAAAAGGTCCCTGCATACGCTCGCTTTCAGATGCTGGTACTTGTCCACGATACACCAGCATTTCAGTTCCACGGCTGATGCCACTGTACAAAGAGCGCACGCGCAGTTCATGGCTGGCAGGTGTTGGTAGCCGTGCACAAATGATGTCGGCCTGTTCAATCCCGGTTATCCAGAATGCACAGCCGTCTTGAGACTCGCTCATGTTGTTGCATGTTCTTGTGTAGGTACGCCATTGATGATTTCATCGGCAATTTTGTAGTCCTTGGCTATGACTCGTGCCGTCATTTTAGCCGACATCATGACTGAGGGTGTACCACCTCCAGGCTGTGTACCTTGGCCCACCAGATAGAGGTTAGTGATGTCTTCGGACCTATTATGAGGACGAAAATAAGCTGACTGAATCAGCACAGGTTCAACGCCAAAGCCATTGCCCACATAGGCATTTAGCGTATTTTCAAAGTATTCTGGAGTGATGTATTTTTGATAGACGATCCTTTTACGCAAATTGGGGATGTGACCCTGAGTCTCCAAAGACGCTAGTACCTTGTCGACGAATTGATCGCCCTTTTCTTGCCAATCTATTTGACTCAGATTATTGGGCACCGGTACTAATGTGTATGCAGCGTGATGTCCGTCTGGTGCAAGACTAGGGTCGGTAATAGTGGGCAGATGTAGGTACTGAGAGAAGTCGTCAGCCAATATTTTACGTTCAAAAATATCGGTGAGTAGCTCCTCGTATCGTGGACCTAGAATGATATTGTGATGTTGCAGAGGAGGGTCATTTTCTGAACGAGTAAAGCCAAAATAGATCACCACCAGTGACATACTTTGTTTGCGCAGTTTGACTACCGAGTCTCTGTTCAGTTTTCGATATTTAGCATCGATCAGTTTAAGGTACGTGTTGGCGTAGTCAGAATTTGACACAACCACATCGGCATTTAGCACGTCACCAGACTCCAGCGTGATGCCAGTGGCTGTGGATTTGCCGTTGATTTTTTCAACATTTATCTTTTTGACTTCTACGCCATAGCGTATGTTGCCGCCGAGATCTTCAAATTTTTTGGCAAATCCCTCTATCAGTTTGCCGGTGCCACCCATCGCGAAATGAACCCCCCACGTTTTTTCCACAAAATGAATCATGGCGTAAATTGCAGGCACTTTTTGCGGATTCCCACCAATCAACAAGGTCTCGTAACTAAAAACGCGCCGCATCTTATCGCTCTTGAAATAAAGTTTTATAAAGGAGAACAATGAGCGCACAGCGTTTAGTTTGAAAAGGTCCGGTACCACTTTCATCATCGTGGCAACACTTCCGAAGTAGGTATAACCAAGCTCGATAAAGCCGCGGTCGAAAATCCGTTTGGCGGCTGCATGAAAGCGATCGTATCCTTCGACATCTTCGGGCGCCAACTCGGCAATTTGACGTCGTGTGTTTTCTGGGTCGCAGTCATAGTTGAAATGCGTACCGTCTTCAAAGTAAATGCGATAGAACGGTAAGATTGGGCGTATTTCCACGTATTTACTCGTGTTCGGCCCACCACTGATGCCGTCTTTGATGCGCTTACTTTCGTCGAGAATAGCTTCTGGGAAATCAGGCTCGCCCAACATGGCTTTGTCTTGTTCGACTGCAAATAGCTCTTCGATGAAATGAGGTACCGTTAGAACGGTGGGGCCCATATCAAAGGTGAAGCCTTCGGCTTTATGCACTAGTGCTCTACCACCTGGAGTATCTAGTTTTTCAACAATGGTGGTATCGAAGCCAAGACTTTGGAGACGAATGCCACAAGCAATGCCACCAATCCCAGAGCCGATAACCACTGCTTTTTTACGAATCATGCGAAATTTAATACTCATTTAGAACTATGGCTGTCGTGCCTGTTCATTGTCAAATAGCCTTAGCGTCTTGTACGAGTACAAGCTTACGTTGGGCCGACGAAACAACCATTGTGAAGATTTTATGAAGGCTTAACGTTGATCCTGTGCAGGCTGGGCGAAAACGTGAGGTCGTGTTGCGCTTTAGTGGCACGTCACCTTTTTTGCCAGTCGTCTTCTAGATAGACCTTAATGATGTCATCGAAAGATTGCTCTGCACGAAAACCGAGAGCAATTGCGCGAGTGGCATCGAACTGCTCGGGCCATCCGGCAACAATGGATGCTATTTGATCATCTGGCTCACGATGAATACGAGCTACAGCATCACCGCCGATAACATTGCGAAGCGACTCGATCTGTTCTGCCACCGAGGCACATAGTCCTGGAAGATTCATATTGCATCGTGGGCCGATCTGATCTGGGTTAAGGGTGGTGGCATGCTCTAGAAAGTCGATGGCTGTACGTGGGCTGGCAAACCAGTGTCGCACTGTGTCTACCACTGGCAGTACAGCGCTCTGTCCATTGATGGGTTCTCGCACAATGCCCGAGAAAAAACCTGAAGCCGCCGCATTGGGCTTACCCGGTCGGACACAAATCGTGGGTAAGCGTAATCCGATACCGTGGACTATTCCTCGCCGGTTGTAATCGGCCAGCAGTAGCTCGCACATGGCCTTTTGAGTGCCATAACTGGTGAGTGGCGTTAAGTGAAAGTCATCGCTGATGGTGTTGTCAAAAGGTGCCCCGTACACCGCTATGGACGAGGTGAAGATTAATTTGGGGCAGTAACCATCTAACTCGTGTTCGTCGCGGATGGCTTCAAGAAGGTAGCGGGTGCCATCAAGGTTGATTTGGTAACCTTTGCGCATATCGAGTTCAGCTTCGCCAGATACGATGGCCGCGAGATGAAAAATCACATCTGGGCGCAAGCTGACGAGTGATGTCGCAACGCTTGGTGCGCACAAATCTCTAACTTGGGTGCTGATAATAATTGAATCGCAAGTTGGAGCGATTGGCGCAACGGCATCTACAAGGGTTAATTGCGTTATCGCCGCACCGTCTAGCTTGCCGTGTGAGCACAGACGCTTAGTGAGTTTCTGCCCTATCATTCCGGCTGCGCCGATTATCAGGATGTTCATGCGTCTAGTCTGATCCAGAGTTGTCTATAGATTGATGTGCACTTGTGCTTGCTATACGGTCACTTTGATTTGCTCAATGTTATCCTCACCAAAAATAGATCGATAGCGTTCAATTTCACTGGTAGGGCCTGTGGCTTTGTCAATGTTGTCTGACAATTTTACAGTGGCTCGCCCGCTAGCTTGGCGTACCTTGCAGACCAGAGAGATCGCTTTGAGTTGAGGAGTGAATCGAGTAGCACAGTCGCTAAAGTCGTTAGTCAGGTGGGTGCCCCAACCAAAACTTAAACGCACGCGGCCATTGAATTGTTTATAGACTTCTTCTATGGTATCGACTGTCAAACCATCGGAGAATATGATCAGTTTCTCTTTTGGGTCTTCACCGCGTGATTGCCACCAAGCGATAAGTTCTTCGCCACCGGCAATGGGTTCTTTTGAGTCGATTCTAATACCGCTCCATTTGGCGACCCAGCCTGGTGCGCGTTTCAAGAAACCACTGGTGCCATAGGTATCGGGTAAGACGATCAATAAGTTGCCGTCGTAGGTGCGGCTCCATCTTTCCAGCACGGTGTAGGGAGACTGTAATAGTTCGTCGTCTGAATTGGCTAATGCCGCTTCAATCATGGGTAATTCGTGGGCGTTAGTACCAATGGCATCCACGTCAAGATTCATCGCCAGAAGTACATTACTGGTGCCAATGAATTTATCTCCCAAGCCTTCCTTCATAGCGGCAATGCACCAGCGTTGCCACAAAAAACTATGGCGACGTCTTGTGCCGAAGTCGGCTATGAGCAGGTCGGGTAGTTGGTTTAGACGTAAAACCTTCTCCCACAACTTAGCCTTTGCACGAGCGTATAGCACGTCGAGTTCAAAGCGACCGACACCATGCGTGGCCGCTCGTGAGCGCAGCTCACTGATGATGGAGAGCACGGGAATTTCCCACAAAGTAACGTCTGCCCAACTACCTTCAAAGTCGATTCTGTATTGCCCATCTTCAATACTTAGCTTGTATTCGGGCAAGCTGTATTTGCTGAACCACTCTATAAATTCTTTTGTGAATAGCCTCTCTTGGCCATAGAAGGTGTTGCCTGTGAGCCAGATGACTTCCTTCTTGGTTAGTCGGATACGGCGCGCATTGTCAAGTTGTGCTCGAAGCTCACGTTCATCGATTTCATCTGCAAGGCGAACACTGGTGGTTCGGTTTATCAGTGAAAACGTCACCGGTACATCTCTACGTTCTTTCCAGATTGTCTGCAGCATTAGCAGCTTGTAGATGTCGGTGTCTAGTAGGCTTCGAACTATCGGGTCTAGCTTGAAGTTGTGGTTGTAGACGCGCGTAGCCAAATCAGGCATGAGGCTTGTAGTCATTGAGAGTGCACCTCAGGTGTTCAAAAAACTGCGCATTCGCTCGATAGCGCGCTCGATATTGGGTAATGAATTTGCGTAAGACAACCTGATATAACCCTCTCCATGAATGCCAAAGTCGGGTCCACCGATGGTTGCCACTCCAGCTTTCTCCAGCAGCTCTTTTGCCAATGGCTTGGCTTGCCAGCCAGTATCACGAATGTTAGGAAACGCGTAGAAGGCCCCACTCGGATTAATACAACTTACACCCGGCAGAGAGTTAAGTTCGCGCACCACCAGTTCGCGGCGTTTAGCGAATGCAGTCATCATTTGTTCAACACAGTCTTGAGGGCCAGTGAGAGCTTCAAGTGCTGCGTACTGAGCGGGTGCGTTAACACAACTCCAGCAATTCACTGCCAGTTTTCTTGCCGCATCAAATAGCGAATCAGGCCAAACAGAGTAGCCCAATCGCCAACCTGTCATCGCGTAAGTTTTCGACCAACCGTTTAACAGTATGAGCCTGTCACGTATCTGCGGAAAATTAAGCAGTGACGTATGTTCAGCGCCGTCGTACAGCATCTGGTCGTAGATTTCGTCTGACATGATGGCAACATTGGGAAACTGCTCCAAGCCTTTTACCAGAGCTTCAATCTCAGCTCTTGGAGTCACTCCACCACAAGGATTGGCCGGTGAGTTGATAATGATAAGCCGAGTAGCTGGAGTGATCAAAGATAAGGTTTCATCTGCCGAGAAGGCGAAACCATTAGTTTCACGGATAGGCACGGCTACTGGCGTTGCGCCGGTAAACTCGATCATTGATCGGTAAATGGGAAAACCTGGGTCGGGATAAAGAATCTGGGCGCCAGGCTCGCCGAACATAAGAATCGCTGCAAACATGGTGACTTTGCCGCCGGGTACGATAAGCACGTTTTGTGAGCTGACCGGAGTTTTGTGACGCTTTGCCAGATCGTTTGCCACAGCGTCTCTCAAGGGCTCGATACCCACCGCTGGGGTATACCCATGATGCCCATCGTGTAACGCTTTAACCGCAGCCTCAACAACGTTTGGTGGTGTTGGGAAGTCAGGTTGTCCTATGCCCAAATTAATAATATCCTGGCCCTGATTGGAAAGCTCCTGAGCACGTGCGAGTACAGCAAAAGCATTCTCCTCCCCGATGCGATCGAACCCTTTCACAATTCCCAGATTAACGCTCATGACCGCTTACTGGCTCTCTGGTGTGCCAATGGTGTGACCAGCAATTTCAGCCTTGACCACTAACTGACAACTTAATCGGGAGTGTTCTCGACGCTCTGCCGCAACGCCCTCCAGCATGTCCAGCTCCATCTCATCAGGAGGGTCGTACAGTGCTGCTGTGGCCTCGTCCAGATAAACGTGACATGTGGCGCAAATCAAGCTTCCTCCACACTCAGCAACGACCTCATCAATATCATTTTGAATGGCTGTATCCATGATAGTTGCGCCGATTTTTGCATCTACAGTGCGAGTAGTTCCATCAGCTAGCTGATAGTGAAGAATGATTTCCTGCGTCATTGATTGAACCTTTTGGATTGTTAAGATTGTTGAATGGTATCCAGTTACGAGCTCTACGTCACGGCTGCGGGAGCATATCGTGCTAACTTCGTGGCTGCGGGACTTTATGAACACAGGGACGGGTACGACTTGAGTGACATTGAACGTAAGATCTACCACGAGCAGATTCGGCTGATCTACAGCCAAGGTACCGGATTGGTCGCTGCATCCACACTTTGCGCCGTCTGCGTGACCTTATTTTTGTGGCGGTACACCCAGCATCCACTGCTGATCTGGTGGCTGGCTGCAATTGGTATTTCGACCTCGCTGCGGCTGTGCAGTATTTACCTCTACTTAAATGCGACACAGAGCGTTAGAGAGTTACCTCGATGGGGCACCTTTTACCTGTTGGGATCCTCGATTACGGGCATTGTTTGGGGAGTTTGGCCTCTATGCTTCTACAGTTCATTTGCCCCAGAATACCTGCTGATGATCACGGCGATCTTCGCTGGAATGGTGGCTGTGAGTGCAGCTGCTGGCAGCACTTACTTCCCAGCATTTCTGGGTTTTTCCATACCTATGCTAATTCCCATGTCTATTGCGCACATACTATCTGGGGATGATTCAATGGCCTTTTTCGGTGGGAATTTACTGATGTTTCTCGTTGTTAACGTGATTCTGGCCATTCGGTGTAATCGAAATTACCGAGAATTCATTCTGTCGAAACTGGAAAACCTAGAACTTATAGACAGGCTGGCAGAAGAAAAGCGTATTGCAGAGCGAGCTATGGTGGCAAAAAGCCGCTTTTTGGCGGCTGCCAGTCACGATTTGCGCCAACCCCTGCATGCTATGGGTTTGTTTTTAAGTGCATTGCGTAAGCGCGAAAAGGATCCAAAAAGCCAGCGCATTGTCGAGGATATGACAAAGTCGGCGGACGCACTGAACAGCCTGTTTAACAGTTTGCTTGATGTATCAAGGCT
Organism: Granulosicoccus sp.; assembly: GCA_023300375.1. Classification (GTDB taxonomy): domain Bacteria; phylum Pseudomonadota; class Gammaproteobacteria; order Granulosicoccales; family Granulosicoccaceae; genus Granulosicoccus. The sequence goes on from JALZWO010000214.1 coordinate 11,903, forward strand.
AGACGCTGAAATTATTGAATTTGACCCAGTGCATGTGCCTTCGAACAGCTTGTTCGATGCATTGCGAGCGCAGTTTGAGCAGCAGGCAATAGAAAAAAATCTTGATCTTAATATCTCAACTGATTCGCAAGTTCTGTATTGCGACGTTGTGTTGCTTGAACGCGTGTTGAGGAACCTGTTATCTAATGCTGTGCAGTATACGAACTCGGGATCTATATCCTTACTTTGTACTGAACAAAGCAATGACGTCGTTCGCATAGCACTAATGGATACAGGCTTGGGAATAGCAGAAGAATTTAAAGAAGATGTTTTTTCAGAGTACTACCAAGTGAACAATCCAGAGCGCGATCGAAGCAAAGGTTTGGGGTTAGGGTTGTCTATTGTTCGACGCCTTTGCGAGCTTATGGACGTGCCATTGAACATGGAGTCCACAGACGGTGAGGGTACGATTTTTACACTGGACGTTCCTCGTGGTAGGGGTGAGAATATCTTGGAGCAGGCAAAGCCTGTGGATGCTGGAGTGTTGGGAGTCAATAATTGTGTGTTGGTTATCGATGATGAGATGCAAGTTCTACAAAGCATGCGACATATGCTGGAGGGCTGGGGTTGTGAGGTTATGTTGGCAGAGAATGCTCAAGATGCCACTCAAATTCTGGCGCTGCGTGGCTGCATCCCTGACATCGTTATCAGCGATTATCGCCTTGCTGGTGTTTCAACAGGGGTAGATGCGGTAACCACCATCAGAGTTGTGCTGGACGTCCCTGTTCCAGCCATCATTGTGACAGGCGATACGTCCCCAGAGCGCCTGAAAGAGGTTAAAGACACTGGCCTGCGATTGTTACACAAGCCAGTGCACCCGGATGAGCTCAGTGAGGTCATGCAAATACTCCTGGCGAAGGAGGATACACGCGCTTCTAGAGTGATCGCTTGATCGACGAACGCAAATCACTCAAACAATTGATTGCTTAGTCTGCTGTATCCGGTTCTGTAGAGGTAGCTTTGATTAATTTACCGATGCTGAGTCCTTGTATGAGAATCGATAAAACCACAATAACGTAGGTGACAGCGACAATCAGATCACGCTCCGGGCTTGCGGGTATGGACAAAGCCAGTGCAACTGATATGCCGCCTCGTAACCCGCCCCAAGTTAATATTTTTATAGCGTGAGGATGAAATTCCTGGTTGAGCTTACGCAGCACAGTTATGGGAATCCCTACCGATATCAGACGTGCACTTAGCACCAAGATGGCCATGACAACGCCTGCTATCCAAAGTTGTGTGCTCAACTGTAGGACTATAACTTCCAGACCAATGATTAAAAACAGCACAGCGTTTAGAATTTCATCAATCAGCTCCCAGAATGTGTCCAGACGTTGTACAGTGACGTTGCTCATTGCGTCGCGTCTACCGTGGTTGCCAATCATGAGTCCAGCGACTACGACAGCAATAGGTGCTGAAAGATGTAGGCTAGCCGCGGCAGTTGCACCGCCTGATACCAGTGCCAGTGTTAGCAGAATCTCAACCTGATAGTTGTCAAGTCGCTTAAGCATTTGAAGCACTACCCAGCCACAGGCAAAGCCGAAAAGAGCGCCCCCAAAAGCTTCTTGCACAAACAATACGCCAACGTGTTGCGCACTGAAAGCGTCACCATTAACGGCTATGCCGAATATAGCCAAAAAGACAACTATGGCAACGCCATCGTTGAACAATGATTCACCGGCGATTTTTATTTCTAGCGATTTGCTGGCACCTGCTGTCTTCAGGATACCCATGACGGCTATTGGATCGGTGGGTGCGATAAGAGAGCCAAACAAGAGGCAATAAATAAACGGTACATAGAATCCGAAAAGCTGGAATAAGTAGTACGCGCCAACTGCCACCAGAACCATGCTGGTAAGTACCCCCAGCGAGGCCAACAGGCCAATGGTCCATTTGCGCTTTAATAATTCGTCAAGATCGATGTGCATAGCCCCTGCGAAAAGCAGAAAGCCGAGCATGCCGTTGAGTAAGGTTTCATCAAACTCTATTTGTCCGATGATATCTGCTGCAATACGCTCAGCATTGCCAAAGCCAATGTTGCCAAGCAGTACAAGCACCAGTGAAAAAGCTAAGGATATAACCATGATGCCAATGGTGTTGGGCAACTTAAGTGTTTTGCAATTGATGTATGCAAACAAGGCAGAGACGGTTAGTAAAATGCTGATGATGCTAAGAAGCGACATATCTAATCAACTGGGCTGTGTATGGGTGTTCGGGAATTACGAGAGGATAGTTCAGCGCTGAACGCTTTTGTAGTCTATATCGATAGTGCTTTTAGTGTTGTAGTCAGTCGATGTGCCAGAAATCCGACTTTAACCTTGAAAGTATTCTGCTATTCTTTTTTAGTAAACGCCTCGTTCGTCTTCCGCCTATCGTGTGGTCAATAACCCGTGAAATTACATCGGTGCCCAATCATAAAAGCATAAACGCAACGCAGGTATCCCTGTTGGTTCTGGCATCTCTGCTGGTGACGATTGGTCTTGCGATGTTTCTTAGCGATATCAGTAGCCTCTTTGACGTGCTGCAGTCTTCTGTGGTCGTGTTTGGAGGTGCCGTGGCTGGGTTATTGCTCAGCTTCTCCATAAGGCAGATTACTCAAGCGCTGCAATTGGCCGTGGTAAGAGCTATTCATGGGGGGAGTTCGCCTCGCCAGATGATTCGAGCTATGCTCAATGTGTGCGAGGTTAGTCGCCGAGACGGATTGCTAGGCGTGGCCGATATACGCTCCAACTCTTATGAGGTGGAGGAAGTGTGTGAACTGGTGGGTGATGCCTCTGACGATGAGTCTATTCGGTTTGCGTTACAGAGACGAGTTGAAGATGAACGGCTGAATCATCAAATGGCGGCTGATGTGTTTTTATTTACAGGAATCTACGCCTTAATGTTTGGTCTGTTTGGGGCCTTGATGCGATTTGCTAATACCTCATCAGATGCTATCTCGGGCAGCACGTTTTTACCTTTAGTCTGTGGAGGGGCCTTGTCAGTGATCATGACTGTATTCATTGCTCGATTGCGCAGCGCGCACCTGCGTGAATTGATAGTGACTGAAATAGCGTACCGAGCGGCCTGTATCATGCTTGAAGACAACAATTTGCAGCGTCTCAATGCACGATTAAATATGCTGGTGCCAGCTGGCTTGAAGTCTTGAATATGAATGAAATTATTGTCCAGGCTGCCAAAAGTGGGCGTGCTGCCTACCCGGTAGTTCCTGATCCAGACGATCCCATTATTCTTCAAATTGATGGTCAATTAATGCGTGTTCTTGATATCAGTGCCAGTGGGTTTACTCTGGGTTCTGGGATTGTGGCTAATGGGCGACGTTACTCCTTTAATATGGATCTACCAACGGCAGGCCGATCAATCGGCGGATATGTTGATGTGCTGCCTGCCGAAGAGGGTGAGCAATTAGAGTGTAGATTCGTAAATTTGCTGTCAGAAGAACAGGAGGTGTTGCATCGATATGCATTGGTGCGACAAAAACAGGCAATACGTGCTTTGCGTAGTGCAAGACTAGGCACTTAGCTGAACGACGATGACACTCTCTCGATACGATGCTCAGGTTGCTAGCGGTGTTCTGCGTGCTGATGCAGAGCAGCGGGCAGTTGTCGAGAGGCTTCATCTTATCGGAGATGAATTAAAGCGACGCAAAAATTGGGTAAAACCTTCCCGTTCCCTGTTTGCGCGTTGGAAGAAACCGGCTGACGAAACTGTGAGTGGCGTCCAAGGTTTTTATCTGTGGGGAGGGGTGGGACGTGGTAAGACCCATCTATGCGATCTGTTTTTCGACTCTGTTGCCATAGAGCAAAAAACTCGATTGCATTTTCATCGCTTCATGCAACAAATACATACTGATTTACGCAAACTGGACGGTGTTGAAAATCCCATGTTGCGTATCGCTGATGATTGGGCGGGGCGTTCGCGCCTGCTACTGCTCGATGAAATACATGTCAATGATATTACTGACGCAATGTTGCTCGGTGGCTTGATGACAGAGCTATTCAAGCGGGGTGTTACGCTTGTAACGACCTCAAACGTGCCCCCTGAAGGTCTTTATAAAAATGGGCTGCAGAGAGCTCGTTTTCTTCCTGCAATTGCGCAGATATGCAGTCACACTGATGTGGTGGAAATGCTAGGCGAAACAGATTTCCGGCTTCAGTTGCTTCAAAAAGAACCTGTGTACCGTATTACCCAAAGTAAAGGTGGCGAGCCTGATAGGGCAACGCAAACTGCCATGCAAGATTACTTTGACAAAGCCAGAACAGAACACGAGGAGCAAACGCGCTCATTAGTGGTGAATTCTCGCGATATTCTTGTTGTTGCACATTCCACAGACTTGGTGTGGTTTACATTTGATGCTTTATGCAACACCAACAGATCTACCCAAGACTACATCGAGCTAGCTAGTGAATTTCATACCATCATGCTCAGCGGTGTGCCTGTGATGGATGACATGACTAACGATGCCGCGAGGCGCTTCGTCAATATGATTGATGAGTTTTATGATCGCCACGTGAAGCTTATCGTGTCTGCTGAAGCATCAGCGGACAAGCTATACACTGGAAAACGGTTAGAGTTCGAATTCCAGCGAGCTGCTAGTCGTTTGTTTGAGATGCAGTCTACCGAGTATCTTGGTTCGCAACGTCGTCTCTAGCTCGTCACCCCCACAAAAGTGGGGATCCACACGGCGAAAAGCGATGGGTTCCCGCTTTCGCGGGAACGACGTTCTAAGTGCCGCAGTAACAAACGTTATGTCTTAGGACCACGAGAGTCTTGCTTGCGTTGGTTTTCAGTTAAGGACTTTTTCCTTACCCGAATGCTCTCTGGCGTAACTTCTACCAGCTCATCATCGTCGATGAATTCCAGCGCTTGTTCCAGCGACATATTGATGAACGGCGTGAGCACGATATTTTCATCGGTACCAGACGCTCGTACGTTAGTCAGCTGCTTGCCCTTGAGGCAGTTCACGGTTAAATCGTTTTCGCGAGAATGGATACCGATAACTTGTCCTTCGTACACTTGCGAGTTAGCGCCGATAATCAAACGACCTCGCTCCTGCAAGTTCCAAAGTGCAAATCCGAGCGCCTTGCCTTGACCATTTGAAATAAGTACGCCGTTGCGTCGTGCGCCAACGTTGAGTTTGAGCTGTGGGCCGTAGTGATCGAATACAGAGTAAATCAGTCCGGTGCCTGAAGTGGCAGTTAAGAATTCGGTACGAAACCCAATCATGCCGCGAGCGGGTGCAATGTAGTCAAGACGTACGCGACCCTTACCGTCAGGAACCATATCTTTCAGGTCAGCACGTCGCTCGCCCATCTTTTCCATGATGGCACCCTGATGTTGCTCTTCCACATCGATAGTGACTTGCTCGTAAGGCTCTTCAGTCTGGCCTTGCTCGTTTTGGCGGGTGATAACCACTGGGCGGCCAACACCAATCTCGTAACCTTCGCGGCGCATGTTTTCGATAAGCACTGACAAGTGCAATTCACCACGACCTGATACTTTGAATGTCTCAGATTGTTCTGTACGTTCAACCCGCAGCGCCACGTTATGTAGCAGCTCTGTTTGTAATCGATCCCAGATATTACGACTAGTGACGTATTTGCCCTCTTTACCCGCAAAAGCTGAGCTGTTTGGCTGGAACATCATGCTGATCGTGGGTTCGTCAACGGACAGAGGTGTCATTGGTTCCACGTGAGCAGGATCGCACAGAGTGTCAGAGATATTGAGCTTGTCTATACCGGTAATACACACGATGTCGCCAGCTTCAGCTCTGTCGGTTTCGATGCGCTCAAGACCGTGAAAACCGAGTACTTGAAGCACTTTGGCGTTGCGTTCCTTTCCATCCGCACCAGCGACGCGAATAGCTTGGTTAGGTTTCAGGAAGCCGCGTTGAATACGTGCGATGCCGATTACGCCAACATAGCTGTTGTAGTCGAGCGAGCTGATGCGCATTTGTAGCGGGCCATCCACATCAACATCAGGAATAGGTACTTCTCTAATGATGGTCTCGAACAATGGTGTCATGTCGCCTTCAGTGATGTCAGGCTCCATTCCGGCATAGCCGTTGACAGCAGATGCGTAGACAACAGGGAAATCCAGTTGCTCATCGGTTGCACCGAGGTTGTCAAACAATTCAAACGTCTGGTCGAGTGCCCAATCAGGGCGCGCGCCTTCGCGGTCAATTTTGTTGATAACGACAATAGGGCGAAAGCCCATTGCAAATGCTTTTTGGGTCACAAATCGTGTTTGTGGCATAGGGCCCTCGGCAGCATCAACTAGAAGCAAAACCGAGTCAACCATACTCAGAACCCGCTCCACTTCACCACCGAAATCGGCGTGACCCGGAGTATCAACGATGTTGATTCGGAAGTCGTTCCAAGTGATGGCCGTGTTCTTGGACAAAATGGTGATGCCGCGTTCTTTTTCGATCGCGTTGGAATCCATCAGGCGCTCGGTTTGTTCCTTGCGCATGTCCAACGTACCCGACTGCTGAAGCAGCTTATCTACCAAGGTAGTTTTACCGTGGTCGACGTGGGCTATGATGGCGATGTTACGAAGTTTCTGGATCACAATTTGGTCCTGAGGCCCTGTAGGGGCGACTTGTAGGCGTCCTGATAGCAACTGACTGATATCGTTTAAAAATTTGCCAGACGCTTAGGTGCATGCCTTTTTTTAAAAAGGCGTTACCTGGTTAATAGTAGAGGCGGATGTTGATTAGTTCGCGAGCGAATTGAAGGCAACGCGCTCCCGACAAGGCTGCAGATAAACCACACGCCCGACGTTAGCGCGCCATTATAGCTGACAAGAGGTTCTACAGGGTGTTAGGCAAGTAGCCTTACAAGGCTGTAAAATGAAGACGGCTGCACTGTTTTGGCCGAAAACACTAATAAAGGAGCTGCATGAATTCTCTGTTACCCAGAACTGAGGCCGCCAAGCTGCTGGTTGATGTGGCTACCGGACGCAAGTCTGCTGACACAGTGATTCGCAATGGACGATGGGTCAATGTTCACTCTGGGGAGATCATTCCCAATACGGATGTGGCTATTGTGGCTGGACGCTTCGCTTACGTAGGCCCAGATGCCTCTCACGCTGTGGGCGATGAGACGCTGATCATTGATGCCCGTGACCGTTATCTGGTGCCCGGATTATGTGACGCTCATATGCATGTGGAGTCGGGCATGGTCACCGTGACAGAGTTCGCACGTGCTGTGATCCCCCATGGCACAACATCTATGTTCATTGATCCACATGAAATAGGTAATGTGCTTGGCCTCGCTGGTGTCAAGTTGATGCACGATGAGGCCATGGATTTGCCGATTAACGTGTTTGTGCAAATGCCAAGCTGTGTGCCTTCAGCCCCGGGTTTGGAGAATGCGGGTGCAGCCTTAGGTGTGGCCGATGTGGAGGAGGCCATGCGGTGGCCCAATATCATCGGCTTGGGCGAAGTCATGAATTTTCCTGGCGTGGCCAATAACGACCCCACTATGGTTGGTGCAATCAGAGCGGCTGTAGCTGCAGGCAAAACCGTAGGAGGGCACTATGCATCCCCCGATCTGGGACTGGCTTTTCATGGATACGTTGCGGGAGGTCCAGCTGACGATCACGAAGGTACTCGGGTAGAAGATGCGGTAGCTCGAGTACGACAGGGCATGCGATCAATGTTAAGACTAGGTTCGGCCTGGTATGACGTGGCGCCTCAAATAAAGGCGGTAACCGAGCTTGGGCTCGATCCGCGTTATTTCATTTTATGCACTGACGATTCGCACTCTGGTACTTTGATTAACGATGGACACATGAACAGGGTAGTACGGCACGCTATCGCTCAAGGGTTAAAGCCTATCCATGCTATCCAGATGGCAACGCTGAATACCGCAGAGCATTTCGGCTTGGAGCGTGAGCTTGGATCAATCACACCCGGACGTCGAGCTGACATGATTATCACCTCTGATTTGGTGCAATTGCCCATTGAGCAAGTGATAGCGCAAGGCACACTACTGGCCGAAAATAGCGCTCTCGTTGCTGACATACAACCTGCCACCTACCCTGCATCCAGTATGGATACAGTGAATATGAAGCGTGATCTGAGAGCAGCGGATTTTGATATTAAAGCGCCTGATGCTAAAGCTACGCAGGTACGCGCACGCGTTATTGGTGTGATCGAAAATCAAGCGCCCACTGCGGCGCTTGAAAGGGACCTGGCAGTGGACAATGGCATTGTGCAGTCCAGCGCTGAACAGGATGTTTGCCAGATTGCATTAGTGGAGCGTCATCGTGCAACGGGTGGGGTAGTCAACGCATTTGTTTCAGGGTTTGGTTATAACAAGCCATGCGCTGTGGCATCAACCGTTGCTCACGACTCGCACCACATGATTGTGGTGGGCACAAACCACGAAGACATGGTCTTAGCGGCAAACAAGCTTCGTGAAGTGGGCGGTGGTGTCACCCTGTTTTCACAAGGCAAGCAATTGGCATTAGTAGAGCTACCTATTGCAGGCCTAATGTCTCTAGAGCGTGCCGAAGTCGTTGCAAAAAAAGCGCAGCAGTTGGTCAATGCTATGAGCGAGTGCGGTTGCACACTTAACAATGCTTATATGCAACATTCCTTACTAGCCTTGGTAGTGATTCCTGAATTGCGTATCTCAGACATCGGGCTTATCGATGTCACAACATTCTCCCAAACTTCACTATTTGTAGATTTCCCCGCATGATTCGGTTTCTATACAACCAAGAGCTGGTTGAACTCACCAACTTTGCGGCAGACTTAACTGTTCTTGACTGGTTGCGTTTACACCGAAACAAAACAGGCACCAAAGAAGGTTGCGGTTCAGGTGATTGTGGAGCCTGCACGGTCGTTACTGTCAGTTTGGTCGGCAACGACAAAGAGACTAAGCCACAGCTCTCTTATCAATCCATAAATAGCTGTATCAGCTTTGTGGGTGCCCTGCATGGAAAGCAGCTACTGAGTGTTGAAAACCTTGAAAAGGATAACGCGCTTCATCCTGTTCAAACAGCCATGATTGAAGAACATGGTTCGCAGTGTGGTTTCTGCACACCGGGTTTTGTGATGTCACTTTACGCGCTTTATCAGCAGAACGAGCCGGAGGAACAGCTACTCAATCGGGTTGATCAAGCATTAGGTGGCAATCTGTGTCGCTGTACTGGATATCGACCTATTAAGGCTGCCGCTCGAGTCGCCCTGAAGCACAGGCAATCAACAGAGGCACAGCGAGAAGACTGCGAGAAACTCGTGCGGAAATTACAATCTTTAGCCGTTGAAACCACACAAACAAGCGACCGGTTTGTGCAGCCCCAATCAATTGCTGAATTGGCAAGCTATTATAAACAGCATCCAGATAGTCGACTGCTTGCTGGTGGTACTGACCTTGCGCTGGAAGTTACGCAACAGATGAAAACCCTACCGCACATGGTGCATGTAGGTCATGTGCCCGAGATGCGCATCAAGCAAGTGCATGCAGATCATTTGATATTGGGCGCTGCGGTGACCTTGAGCGAATGTCTGGAAATCATGAGTGAATCGATTCCAGCAGCACGCGACATGCTGCTGCGTTTTGGCTCCGATCAGGTTCGCAACTGCGCCACTATTGGTGGCAACCTAGGTTCAGCTTCTCCCATAGGAGACTTACCACCATTATTACTGGCTCTAGACGCTACGCTCACTCTGCAATGCGGCGCTACAACTCGCTTGGTTTTGGTGCAAGATTTTTATATCAGCTACCGTAAAACCTGTATGCAGCCAGGTGAATTTATTCGTAGTGTGAAGATTCCTTTGCCAAAACCAGATTCCGTATTTGCGGTGCACAAGATTAGTAAACGCACCGAGGATGATATATCCAGCGTGTGCTTGGCCATTCATTTACCTCAACATGTTGGCTTGACTACCCATGCTCGATTAGCTTTTGGTGGAGTGGCGGCCACGCCTGTCAGAGCACTAAATGCAGAGAATAGTCTTAATGGTCGAGCATTTGATGAGCAAGCAGTTCGAGAGGCACAAGAGCAACTAAGCGATGAGTTGCAACCCATTAGTGACGCGCGTGCCAGCGCGGCCTACCGATCGCAGATTACTCAGAATTTATTGCGTCGCGTCGAGATGGAATTCAGTGATGGAAATACAAACGATGACACCTGATAAAGCCAAAATTGCTGGCCGGGCGGCGGCACATGACAGCGCTCGTGAACACGTCACAGGTTGCGCACAGTATGTTGATGACATGGAAGCGACTGCTGGCATGTTGCATGTTGCCATTGGCCATAGCACCATCGCCAATGGGCTACTAGCGTCCCTGGATCTAAACGCGGTACGCGCAGCCGCGGGTGTTGTCGACGTCATTACTTTTTCCGATCTTGAGCATGCCACAGACATTGCTCCGGTTTTTGATGGTGATCCATTGTTGGTGGATGGCAAGATCAGCCATTTTGGCCAAGCCCTTTTTGCAGTGGCTGCACGCAGTCATCGCCAAGCACGACAGGCCGTACTACAAGCCCAAGCTTCCTACACTGAAGAGACGCCGGTACTTAGCGTCGAGCAGGCTATGGTCGATGAGCTGTACGTGCGTCCTCCACACATCATGAAAAACGGCGACTCTCAAGCAGCACTCGCCAATGCCACAAATAGACTGCAGGGTGAAATCAGTCTAGGTGGGCAAGAGCATTTTTATCTGGAAGGTCAGGTGGCGAGAGCTCGCCCGGAAGAAAGTGGCGGTGTGACCGTATGGTCAAGTAATCAAAACCCCACAGAGACACAACATTTGGTGGCGAATGTTCTGGGCTTGGATATGCACCGAGTCAATGTGATTGTTCGACGCATGGGTGGGGGTTTTGGTGGCAAGGAAACGCACGCCACAGCTTGCGCAGCATTTGCCGCTTTATTTGCTCGTCGAAACCTATCCAGCGTGAATTGCCGTCTATCAAGACGCGACGATATGCTGATGAGCGGCAAACGACATGGTTTTCTAAACAAATACGATGTGGGATTTGATAATGATGGTCGAATAACAGCCATTGAATATACATTGGCAGGGCAGTGTGGACACTCTGCTGATTTATCTGATGCCATTGTTGATCGCGCTATGTTCCATTGTGATAACGCGTACTACTTGCCGGATGTCACTATTGAAGGTTTGCGTTGTAAAACGCATACAGTATCCAACACCGCATTCAGAGGCTTTGGTGGTCCACAAGGCATGATGGCTATGGAGTGCGTCATTGATGAAATTGCATTTGTTCTGGGCAAAGATGCCTTGGATATTCGTCGCTCAAATTTATATGACGATATAGATCGCAACGTAACACCGTACGGTCAAAAAGTTGAGACGTTTACGGTGCCGCGCTTGTTTGATGAGTTGGAGGCAAGTGCTGAATACCAGACTAGGAAAGAAGCCTGCCGCCAGTTTAATGAAAATAGCAAAGTCTATAAAAAGGGCCTTGCATTAACACCCGTAAAATTTGGTATCTCATTCACTGTTAAACATCTGAATCAGGCAGGTGCTTTGCTGCATGTTTATAGCGATGGTAGTGCGCAGATCAATCACGGTGGCACTGAGATGGGCCAAGGTTTAATGGTGAAGGTGCAACAAATTGTGGCGCAAGAGCTGGGCATGTCTTTGGAGAGACTGGCTGTGATGGCCACTCGAACTGATAAAGTACCTAATACATCAGCCACAGCAGCCTCGTCAGGTACAGACTTAAATGGCATGGCTGCTTTGCAGGCTGCAAAAGCTATCAAGCAAAGACTCATTGACTACCTACAAGATCAGCATGACGTTGATGCGTCTGCGATAGTATTTGCAGCCGATTGCATTACTGTTGCGCTGGATAGTGGACAAGCTAAGGTATACAGCTGGCCTGAACTTGCAAAATTTGCGTACACAGACCGTGTTTCTCTCAGCGCTACCGGTTACTACAAAACACCACAGATTCACTATGATAGAGCGAGCGCCAAAGGCCATCCGTTTTATTATTATGCAAATGGTGCTGCGTGTAGTGAGGTGATGATTGACACACTAACTGGCGAGACACATATCGTAAGGGCAGATATCCTGCAGGATGTAGGCAACTCTATTAATCCAGCGATTGACCTTGGTCAGGTCGAGGGTGGCTATGTTCAGGGCACAGGCTGGCTCACACATGAAGAGCTTAGCTGGGATGCGAAAGGGCGATTACTTACAGACGGGCCTGCAACTTATAAAATACCAGCAATAGGTGACATGCCTGAGACGTTCAATGTTGCCTTGCTAGACAATAGCCCGAACGATGCTGCCACCGTCTTTCATTCCAAGGCTGTGGGTGAGCCACCTTTGATGCTGGCAATTTCTGTGTTTGCTGCCATTCGCGATGCTATAGCTTCACTTGATGACTACAAAAGTTTTCCTGTGTTAAACGCGCCTGCAACTCCGGAAGAGGTTTTAGCAGCATGCACTGCCTTAAGAGATAAGAAATGAAAAGGTACTTATCCTATGATTAAGGTATCGTAAGATGGACTGGCTTCAAGCGCTCAGTAACTGTCGTTCAAAAAACCAATCCTGTGTGCTCGTCACTATTATGCGTGTAGAAGGTTCTGCACCGCGTACGGCTGGCACACGTATGCTTGTCACTGCTGACGAGATAGTAGGAACAATTGGCGGTGGTGCCTTAGAGCTCGAAGGTATTAGTCACGCGCGGGCGCTGATGGAGTGCGGTGATTCAACTCCGGCACTCTCTACGCATGAATACAATCTAAGCAAAGCGTTATCGCAGTGTTGTGGTGGCAAAATCACACTGCTGTTCGATCACCACAAAGTACAACAAGATCTCTTGCACGTATTCGGCGCCGGGCATGTTGCTCAGGAAGTGGCAAGGCTGGCAATGCGCTTGCCTTTGGTAGCCGTCTTTCATGATACCCGTGTTGATTGGCTGCAAAAGCTAGATCGTGTTTTACACACCAGCGACTCGGCAACCCATTATGTGTCTACCCGGCTCATTTCAGACAACATTTATCAGCATGTAGAGAGCCTTGCGCCAGCTGCTTTTTATCTGGTGATGACGCATAGCCACGAGCAAGACCTTGACGTGGTGGAGGCGGTTTTATCGCGTAGCGATGCCAGATACTGTGGTCTGATTGCATCAAAGAGCAAAGCGGCAAGTTTCCGTAACAGGCTTTCAAGAAAAGGTTTTAGCGCGGAAGAAATTGCGCAGCTTACCGCGCCATTAGGCGCTGCGATACGAACCGGGAACACGCCAATGGAGGTTGCACTTGCCGCAATGAGCGATGTGCTTACCATAAGAGCAGATGATCTTGAAGAGTCAGAGGCGCGTGCAATTCATACTGATATACAAACATCACCCAGTTGAACCTTAGTCACCCTTAAGCCATCGTCTGATTTTTCCCACCACACCCATTCAGCGTTTTCTCCAGCGACAGGGGTGTCAGTTAAGTTAATTAATTTGCGCGCGTGCTTGGCTGCCCAATCGATAGCTGTCTCTGGTGCAATCCCGTACCACTGGCAAACATTATTGACGCAACGATCTAGCGTGGTGGCTGAGCCAGCAAGGCTTTTAGTGTTCGGCTGATAGACAACAGGCTCTTGTTGTCGCTCAATGGGCAGTTTGCCTAATGTATATCGCCCGGGTGTAGCGCCCGAGCCTGCGGTTCCATCAGTGACTAGTACGGTGTTTTTCGATGGTTTAGCGCGTAGGTAAACACCCAGCACATGGCGCTGCAGATGATAGTCGTCTGCGATGAAACCTGCACTTAAACCGTCGATTGAAAGTTGCGACAGAATGGTATTGTCGCTCTTGGCAAGCAATGGTGCGGTGCCATTGCCTAAGTGCGTAGACATACGAGCCCCTAAGTCCAGAGCTTGTTGCAAGGTGGCATAGTCGGCTGCACTATGTCCTATAGCCACACAGATGCCTTGCTTGCTAAGAGGGGCAATCATGTTCATTACACCTGGAATTTCAGGTGCCAAGGTCACCAATTTTATCTGACCATTCGCAGCTTCTTGTAAGCGGTGTAGGTAGTCCAGATCACCAGCAATCATGTGCTGAGCTGGATGGCATCCACTAAAGCCAGGCTGGGGATTGAGGAATGGCCCTTCAAGGTGATAGCCAGCAATCATGGCGTTTGCTAGAGGAAAGTGTTGACGAGCCTCTTCAAACGCTGCAATACAACCGTGTTGCCAATTGAAATCGGCAGTGATTATAGTGGGTAGACAGCGTGTTACCCCAGTGGATAACATTGTGCGTAACGATTGTTCGATGTCATCAGGACTTGCTGTTGGGTCGTTGTAATCGATGCCAGCGAAGCCGTTGATTTGCAGATCGCACAAACCTTGCGAAACAAATTTTAGCGCACCTTCAGTTATGCTTGACGCTTGCGTTGTATTGCGCAAGCCCTTGCCATCGTGCAGTGACTCTATGGTATCGGGCGATATCAACATGGTGTCAATAGGTGCAGTTGTGATTATTTTGGAAGGTGTATTGGTCAGAGTATACTGGAATGAATGCTGACAATATCTATTTGTCAACGCCTATGAAAATTGACCACAGTGCTGTATAAATTATTGGTCCGAATCTCTTTTTATATGATTGTGTTATGAGCAAACCTCTATCAAAGCTATTTGATCTCAGCGGCAAAAATGCACTCATTACCGGTGGTTCTCGTGGCCTTGGTTTACAGATTGCCGAAAGCCTTGGCGAAGCGGGGGCCAAGGTTATGATCACAGCTCGTAAGTCACACGATTTAGAAGTCGCAGCAACACACCTGGCCAGTCGCGGTATCACAGTACACTGGATGGCCATTGACGCCAGCAACCCTGACGAAATAAAAAAGCTGTGTAACGAAAGCCTTTCAGTGTTGGGTAGTGTGGACATACTGGTAAACAATGCGGGTGCCACTTGGGCTGCGCCCGCCGAAGACCACCCGCTAGAGGCGTGGGATAAGGTCATGAATTTAAACGTGCGCAGCGTCTTCCTACTCAGTCAGGCAATCGCTAATGCCTGCATGATTGAACAAGGTGGTGGACGTATCATCAATCTAGCCTCTATTGCAGGCCTTGCCGGATCAACCACAGCCAAGTACATCGCCTATGCCACCAGCAAAGGCGCCATTGTCAATTACACACGCAGTTTGGCTGCAGAGTGGGGACGCTACGGCATAAACGTTAACGCTATAGCTCCCGGCTTCTTTCCCAGCAAAATGACAGAAGGACTTATCAGCGAATTGGGTGAGGAAAACATGACATCTAAAGTACCTCTGCAACGGCTCGGCGATGAAGACGATCTGAAAGGTGCGGCCTTGTTGTTTGCCAGTGAGGCCGGTAAACATATCACCGGACAGATTCTGGCGGTGGATGGTGGTGTGAGTGTAGTGGTGCCTGTGTAGGTCTTTGGCAACACTCAAGTTTATGTCAAATAATGGAGTCACTTTCAGACTGGCATTTGGACTGTTTGATACCAACGTAGTCTGTAGGGTGCCGAGATATTCTGTCGCAACGTTGTGCCGTTTTAAACTAGGCATTTTCAATGACTACCAATAATAGTTCTGAATCTCCCCACCCCGGATTGAGCTTTGCTGCGTTCGTGACTCTGATGGCAGGCTTCATGGCGCTCAACGGCCTAGCGGTAGACACCATGTTGCCAGCGTTACCTGCCATTGGCGAAGAGTTGGGTGTGATCAACCCTAATGACCGGCAATGGGTGATCACGGGCTATTTTCTGGGATTTGGTATTTTCCAGTTGTTCTATGGGCCTTTATCCGATCGTTACGGGCGGCGTCCGGTGTTGCTGTTTGGCGTGTCAGTCTATGCGCTGTTCAGCATCATTACCGTTTTTGTTAGTACTTTTGACGCAGTGGTAGCTACGCGGTTTTTTCAGGGTGCGGGTTCTGCCGCGACCCGAGTGCTTGTTGTAGCAATCGTAAGGGACTGCTACTCCGGTAGGCAGATGGCGAGAGTCATGTCGCTGGCGTTCATTATCTTCCTTACCGTGCCGGTATTAGCACCGGCGATTGGACAAGGCATCATGTTGTTTGTCAGCTGGCACTGGATCTTTCTCGGACTGGCTTTGTTCGCACTGTTTCTAACAGCGTTCGCCTGGGCTCGATTGCCGGAAACCCTGCGCCCAGAGCATCGGCTACCCTTGTCGATGGGCCGAGTGTTGAGTGCGTTCAAAGTGGTTGTTACTACGCGCAATTCCATTGGCTACACTGTAGCCATGACTCTAGTGCTGGGGCCGCTGTTTGGCTACATTGCGTCGGTGCAGCAGCTCTTTGCTGATGTGTTTCAGGTTGAGGCTCTGTTTACAGTGTACTTTGCGATAACTGCGATCAGTATGGCAATGGCCTCCTTTCTCAATTCCCGTATTGTGGAGCGCCTGGGTACTCGAAGGGTGTCACATACAGCCTTGTGTTCGATGTTGATTCTTGCGTTAATTGGATTGCTTGTGGAGCAACTGGGCTACCAGAACCTGTATACCTTTGTAGCAATGCAGTCGGCCATCATGTTCTGTTTCGGTTTATCAGCCCCCAATTTCGGTGCTATGGCCATGGAGAAAGTGGGGCATATTGCGGGGACAGCGTCCTCTGTTCAGGGTTGCATTACGACCGTGGGTGCAGCCGTACTGGGCTTTCTGATCGGGCAGTCATTCAATTCAACCACAGTGCCACTGATTGGTTCTTTTGCCGTCCTCAGTACTTTGGCGATTGCTGTAGTGCTGTTGACAGAAGGGCGTCTGTTCAAGGCACTTAGGTCGGCCTACTGACTCTTTTGCGCATAGGTTCGGTAACGCTGAAAATGCGCTTCGATATCAGGGTGCAAGCAGCCTTTGTCTAGGACTTCTTCAGTCGCTTTCTTTTCTGCGGCCGCTATCTCTTGGGCAAGTTGTTGATCGATGGCTGCCTCGGACAACGTTGGTGCAGCCTCTGATAATGTCTCTCGGTAGCCTTGTGTTGTCTGCTGTAACGTTTTGGAAAAACGTTCTTCTAACTCAAGTGCAGATGAGTAGCATATGTTGGAAGCGGTCTTTGCCTCCAGCAAAAGAGGGTAGATGAAGGCTGGCTTCTCTCTCTCGTTCGCTTGCTGAAAGGTGAATGCCTGTAGCCCCAGATAACCCACCAGAACAATAATGGCTAAGATGGTGCCGATATTCATGTTGGTTTTACCTGCTGCAGCAAAGCTAATTCCTCTTCAGTATCATAATCCACCAACACGCAGTCATCCTCAACTACCACTTCAAACACTTCATCAGGGTATTGCTGAACCAGTTTTTTTGCACCAACATCGCCTTCAAGTGTTAGTAAGGTATCGAAAAATACTTTGCTAAACAACACAGGGTTTCCACGTCGATTTCCATTAGTAGGTATAAAAATTGACTTATCCGCGTGCATCTTAAATGCATCAATCATGGTATTGATGATGTCTGTAGTGATATGTGGCATGTCACCCAGAAACACGAGTATGCCGTCGGTCTCTGTCAATTGAGATACACCGGTAACAACGGAGCTTGCCATGCCGGATTCGTGCGCCGTGTTGTGATGACATTCAAGCGGAATTTGCGACAGTGCATCCACTACAAGAGACTGCTGGTGTCCTGTTACCGCAACAACACGGCAAACCTGGCTACTACTGACAACGTGTGCGATGTGCGACACCATAGCTCTATCACCATAGGGTGTTAGTAGTTTATTTATAGTCCCTGCGCGCCTTGATGAACCTGCAGCCAGAATGAGAGCACCGATTTGTTGTTGATCGGTAGCGTTGATTCGGGGAGCAGGACGATCAGCAATCTCTGCCAGTAATCCGCCAACGGCCAGTGAGCTTATCCACGTATTAGTGATGGGAATTTCACAGGCCATTTTATCAAGAATCATATCCAAGCCGTTATAGCGTGGTGATCGTGCACAGCCGGGTAATCCCACTATTAATGTGTCTCCAAGGTGCGCCAACAAAAGCAGATTACCTGGGTCAACGGGAATGCCATATCGATCGATAGTTCCACCCACGGCAGTAATCGCCTGAGGTATAACATCAGCGCGATCACTAATGGCGGATGCGCCTACAATTAATATCCAATCAGGATTGCGTTGTAAGCTTTCAACAATCATCTCGCGCAGCTCAACTAGGTTGTGTTGGCAACGTGACTCATGCTGCACAGAGACGGCCTTAGGTGTTAAGCGGGACTTGATCACCCGACTTGTCTTATCAAGTACAGTTTCTTTAATCGAATTGAGTCGCGTTTGAATCAATTCGGCTTTGTGAGCAATGGCTGTTTCCACAGACAATGTGTGCGCGCTTAATACATCCAGCACTTGTTGCAATTTCAGTGTCGGTACAGCGTAGGGAATGATCTTTATAGTTGCTACCATTTTGCTTTTAGCCACCCATCGATTCTCTGGCAACGTGGCAATGGTAATGCCTTCATCAACTGCGTTCGCGGCAATAATGGCCTGTGCCGAAAAGTGACACAGTCCATCCACGGTAGCCAGCAAATTCACACGTCCTGTTCGCGGCTTTGATAGTGACACTCCCCTGCCACTAAGCTGCACAGCTACTGTGTGTGCTGCTTCGTCCTCATGAATATCACCCTCTTCCAGTTGTGCAACCAGAATGCTGGAAACACCGCCGTGGGCAATATCTGCTGCAACGTCAGATGTAATCAGTGTGCCTTTTCCAATGCGTCCGGAGGCTGTCTGTAAAGAATGAGCTAAGTAACAGCCTTCGCAATGGTGAATGTCGACAGTGTCGAAAATCATGTGTTGTTTACCCTAGCTGGATGTGAGCGGTCTGTTTGTCCAAGCTGAAATTCTCAGTATATAGATTGTCGTCAGCAGCGATATCATGTTAACTTTATTCCATACCGTGATCACGCATACGCACAATACCAGTCTTGCCTTAGTGGCTATCGTCGTGTCGATAGTGGCCGCTATAACCGGCTTGGCGCTGATGAATAACATCCGGACGCTTCCTGAATCAAGGCGCAAGGCCGTGATCGTTATGGCATCGTTCCTCCTCGGTGGCGGTATCTGGTCGATGCATTTTCTGGCGATGCTCTCCATTAGCTTCCCGGTACCTATCCACTACGATTTGCTGCAAACGCTTGGCTCAGGACTCATCGCGGTTCTGGTGGTTGGTTTTGCTTTATTGCTGTTGCATTTTCGACAACGCACACAACGCATTCTCAATAGTGCTGGGCTCTGCCTGGGCGTGGGTATTGTGTCGATGCATTTAGTAGGCATGTTAGGCATGCGCGGTGTCATTCCAAATTTTAATATGGTTTCAGTAACGGTGGCCTCGCTGCTGGCTTTGTTCATGGGTGTAGCGGCTATCAGAGTCTCGTACGGCTCTCGTTCGCGGGTCAATATTGTCAAAGGTGGGGTGATGTTTGGCCTGGCGGTAGTCGTTGTTCATTACACGGCTATGATTGGAACGCAATTCTCAGTTGACCCCAACTATGAGGCGCTCACCATCTCACTGAATCAGGGATCATTGGCAATCGCCGTCAGCGTGGCAGGATTTGTTATCGGCGGTACTTTCCTACTAGCAGCCTCTACATTTGTCCCATTACCAGGATCCACCTCGGAGTACGCCGCAGTGGATGCAGTAGGTGCACCACAAGGGGTGTTTGCCAATACTGAACATGCTTCTGGCACATCCGTACAGAGCCATCAGACGCCTACGAATCAATCAACTGCTGAGCGGCTACCCGAACATAGTCAGCACCCTGTTGCCGCACATGTTGCCTCTGGTGTCGCCTCAGGTGATTTCGCAAAGGCCGTGCTAAAACCAGACACTTCAAGCCACCTCAATTCGCCTGACAACGTGCAACAAGGCGTTGAGCTGGCTGGAGAACCAAGCGTTGCAAAAGCACCGTCTGAGCGGTTACAAGATCAGTTAGCTGTTTCTGATCTGCAGCACACAGTAGACGTGGCCTCTGAGCCAACGCTTACCATCAAGATCCCTTATGAGCGGCTCAAGCAGATTTTGTTTGTTGACAGTGGCGATGTAGGCGCTATTAGAGCCGATGGTCGCTACACACAGCTCTACACCCGAGACGGCGTTAAGTTCTGCCCATGGTCGATTACGGAAGCAGAAAATCGATTAATTGGCGCGCGTTTCTACCGCTCTCATCGTAGCTACCTAATCAACATAATGGCGGTTGCAGGCTTCGAAAAACACCGCGACTCCGGGGTGTGCCGCTTCGAAGGATTCACCCAGCTGACGCAAGTGCCGGTGAGCCGAGCTCGGGTGAATGAGCTGACTGAGGAGCTAGGCGTGTAGCGCTAACAGTGACTATTCACGCCACTTGTACGCCTTCTACACACCACTTTTACGCCACTGGTGCACTCATATCGCCATTCGTGACACGACGTGCGCCATTGGTGTTTTCGCCAATCATGCACTGATTCTCTGGGTATATTCGTGCGGCAAGTGTTTAAGTCACGCGCCGTTGCGGCGCCGCACCCAGAGGTCAGAAAATGATTCCAGGCAACTTCGAATACCACGCACCTGAGAGCCTACCAGCGGCTGTCGGGTTACTAGGGGAACTCGGTGACGATGCTCGAGTTATTGCCGGTGGGCACAGCTTGATACCGATGATGAAGCTCCGACTGGCGATGCCCGAACACTTAATAGACCTACGTAAAATCACCGACTTGGATTACATTAAAGTTGAGGGTGGAACATGCACTATAGGTGCGATGACAACCCAGCACACGCTGATCAATGACGCCGCGTTAAAGACCGCTGCACCCATTGTTGCCGAGACTGCGCTGCAGGTCGCCGATCCACAAATCAGGTATCAAGGCACTATCGGTGGGAATGTCGCGAACGGCGATCCGGGGAACGATTTCCCAGGTCTCATGCAATGCTTGGATGCTACCTTCACATTGGAGGGGCCAGAGGGTCAACGTGATGTGAGTGCTCGCGAATTCTACGAAGCGGCCTACTTCACAGCACGTGATGACCTGGAGATTCTCAGCGCTATTGCATTTCCTGTGTGTGAGGGTGGCTACGCCTACGAGAAGCAGAAACGCAAAATTGGTGACTATGCGACAGCTGCTTCTGCGGTCTTGTTGAGCAAAGGCGCTGATGGGATGTGTTCGAAGGCGTCCATTGCCATGACTAATCTGGCTGATACGCCCATCTACTGTGAGGATGCCTCGGCATTACTCGTCGGCAGTTCTTTGGACGCGGACACGCTTGCCAAGGTAGTAACAGCTTGTATCGATGTTATTGAGCCTGTGGATGATAACCGCGGCCCTGTGGCCTTCAAAAAGCATGCAGCCTCGATTGTGCTCAAACACGCCATCGATCGAGCCTGGTCACGCGCGTAGTCGCGAACCTGCAACCTAACGTGGAATAGACTCATGAAAAAAACTAATATCACGCTCAACGTTAACGGTCAGGCACATGAAGCCAATGTCGAGCCGCGCGAATTATTGATCCATGTACTTCGCGATCACATGGACATCACTGGCCCCCATGTGGGTTGTGAAACCTCGCATTGTGGCGCGTGCACAGTGGAGGTAGATGGCCGTTCGGTTAAATCTTGCACGATGTTCGCTGTGCAAGCCGAAGGTAGCGAGATTACGACTGTGGAGGGCTTGGGAAATCCAGACAAACTGCATGTTTTGCAGGAGCAGTTCAAGGAACACCATGGACTACAGTGTGGTTTTTGTACGCCCGGCATGATCACCCGAGCCCATCGCCTGCTGCTGGAGAATCCTACCCCCACCGAAGACGACGTGCGCTTTGGCATCTCCGGCAATTTGTGCCGCTGCACCGGTTACCAGAACATCGTAAAGGCGGTGTTATCGGCAGCAGACATCATCAACAACGAAACTGAGGAGTCCTTAGCATGAGTGCATCAGCTCCAACAATGGAAGAGCGTACAGCTTCGCTCAAAGGCCTGGGTACTTCGCGCAAACGTGTGGAAGATTCGCGCTTTACACAGGGTAAAGGCAACTACATCGACGATATCAAGTTGCCAGGAATGCTCTACGGTGATTTTGTCCGCTCACAATATGCGCACGCCTACGTCAAGAATATTGATACCTCCGCGGCACTCGCGCTGCCCGGGGTCATTGCTGTATTAACCTGTGCTGATCTTGAGCCTTTGAATTTACATTGGATGCCAACGCTTGCCGGTGACAAGCAAATGGTACTCGCCGATGGCAAGGTGCTTTTTCAAGGCCAAGAGGTTGCCTTCGTCGTCGCTGAAGATCGTTACATTGCTGCTGATGCAATTGATCTTATTAAGGTTGAGTATGAGGAACTGCCGGTATTGGTTGATCCGTTTAAGGCGGAGATACCGGGTGCGCCTATACTGCGTGAAGATATTGCTGATGCCAAAGAAGGTGCTCACGGCGCAAGACGTCATCCTAATCACATCTTTACCTGGGAACAGGGTGATAAGGAGGCCACTGAAAGTATTCTGGCAGATGCCCCTGTGGTAGCTGAAGAGATGGTGTACTACCACCGCACCCATCCTTGCCCATTAGAGCCGTGTGGCAGTGTGGCGTCTATGGATAAGGTGAACGGTAAGTTAACCCTATACGGCACCTTTCAAGCGCCGCATGTGGTGCGAACTGTTGCTTCATTATTGTCCGGTATAGCTGAGCATAATATTCGCGTAGTTTCTCCGGATATCGGTGGTGGATTTGGCAACAAGGTAGGTGTGTATCCTGGCTATATCTGTTCCATCGTGGCCTCCATTGTCACGGGGG
>JALZWO010000215.1 GCA_023300375.1 Granulosicoccus sp.
ACGCTGTTAATCGATGGCTTCATGATGGCCACAATGAGAATAGCGAAGATAAACGAGGGAATGGTTTGGAACATCTCGGTGAGACGCATCAATACATCATCGATCCACCCACCAAAATACCCTGCAAACGCCCCTAGAAGCACGCCAAGCGACACCGCAACTGTCGTTGCTAACAAACCAATAAGCAGTGACACTCTTGCGCCATGCGCCATACCCGCAGCCACATCGCGGCCAAGCGTATCACTACCTAATAAAAACCCATTCTCCAGTGGCGCAGACATCGACTGCCCGACCAATTTAAACGGATCTTCAGGAAAGAGAATGCTGGCACTGGCCGCTATGAGAATAACAATAGCCAGAATAAACAAGCCCACAACCGCTGAGCGATTTCGGCAAAAACGCCTCCAGAACGACATCACCCCACCTCTATGCGTGGATCAAGAAAGGAGTACAACAAATCCACTATGAGGTTAATGGCAACCACCAACAGGGCAGATAACAAAAAGATGCCCAACAACAAATTCAGATCTCGGGAGAACAAGGCTTCAAATGCCAGCATCCCCAAACCTGGCCATGCAAACACCGACTCCACAATGACCGATCCTCCAATCAGTGAGCCAACTTGCACACCTGCCATAGTGACTACGGGCAACAACGCATTGCGCAGGATATGAACGAACACGATACGACGCTCAGTAAGCCCTTTGGCACGAGCAGTGGTTACATAATCCATACTAGCTTGCTCTAACATCGACGCTCGCATAAAACGGGTATAAAGCGCTAGATAGAACAACGATAACGTGAGTGTAGGCATAACCAGATGGTGAGCAATGTCTTTCACTCTTTCCCACCCTTCATAAAACATCGCCACGTTTTCCATACCACTGGTAGGAAACCAACGAAGTTTCAGTGAAAACACTACGATCATCATCAAGCCCACCCAAAACAGTGGTGTGGCATAGGCGATCAACGCGACAATACTAATCACGTTATCTTTCCAGGTGTTCAAATTAGCGGCTGCTACAAGGCCCAACACAATGCCAAAACCAACCGCCAAAGTAATGGTGCTAACCATGAGTAACAGTGTGGGGACCAAACGATCAAGTACCAGTTGAGACACTGGCATGTCATGACGAAACGAATAACCCAGATCAAAGCTCAGCATGTTTTTCATGTACACACCCAGCTGCACGGGTAACGGTTGGTCCAGTCCAAATTTCTCTCGCAGCTGCGCCATGTATTCGGGAGTAGCGGAGCCCGCCTCTCCCGCTAGTACATCTACCGCATCGCCTTCTGCAAGCTGTAGCAGGAAGAAGTTGACGACAATAATCGCCAACACAACCGGCACAGCATGCAAAAGGCGTTTCAACACATAACGTGAACGCTTACCTGCTTGACTCATATCCTAAACATTGCCCGCTTCAAGTTGAACCCCTATCTCACAGGCCATGCTCATGATCGCAAGCCTTGCGTCATAGCACTATTCTTCAATGTAGGCGCGATCAAACGAGTGATAAGCACCCATCGCCGACACAGTGTGGTCTTTCAGCTTCTCGTTATACACAGTAAGAAACTCCATCTCGAACAGATTTACCACAGGGAGCTCTTCACCTAGAATAGATTGAATCTGCCCATAAATTTCACCACGCTTCGCAGTATCTACCTCTATTGCACCAGCAGCTAAAAGATCATCCACCTCGATATTAGAGTAGCGAGTTGAATTAACAAACGGTGTGCCCTGACGAATCTGATCAGTACCGTAGTGACGTTGCACGCCAATAACAGGATCAGGTAGCTGATAAAAATAGTTAACGTTCAGTTCAAAATCATAATCCGCATACACGCGTTTTAGCCACGTGGGAACATCCTCGTAACGCAGCTCCAGGTTGACACCGATATCGCCCATGGCTTGTTTCAGATACTCTCCTGCCCGGCGCCAATCTTCGCCGTAAGGGATGAGATCAATAACAGCTGAAGCTCGCATGCCATCTGCATCTTCTGCAATGCCAGCGGCATCCAACAACGCATTGGCAGCATCAACATCAGGAGATTCAGGGTAAAACTCTGGTGTCGCTGTATAGAGACCCAATGGTTCAAAATTTGATGTCATAGCGCTAGTGGCAGGCTTACCGTAACCAAACCAGATATTATCAATTAAGAACTGACGATCAATAGCCATGGAGATAGCCTGACGCATTACTGGATTATCAAACGGCGCCAACGTGGTATTCATTTCGATGAGCGCCATAGGGTTGATCATGGCATAACCATCGGTTGTTACACCAATGTCGTCTGATTCTCGCAGCCGGACAACATCAATATTGGGAATAGCGCCAAACGCGCCATAATGCACTTCTCCACTTTCCATTGCCGCTGTGCGAGTGGAGGCATCCGGAATTATTCTGGCCACGATCCGATCAAGCAAGGGATAGCCCTCACGCCAGTAGTCAGGATTTTTATCTAGACGAATATACTGACCTTTCTTCCATTCAACAAATTTAAACGGGCCAGTGCCTACTGGGTTATTGGACAATTCAGCTTCACGAATGTCTTTGCCCTCTAACAAGTGTTTGGGAACAATGGGCGACTCATAGGCTGAAAATGCTCGCATCATGTAAGGAGCAGGTTTATCCAGATTAAAGACGGCTGTTAGCTCGTCGGGTGTGTCAATAGAGCTAACTTCGCGAAACGAATTAGGACCACGTGGATGAAATTGTTTGAGCACATCCATAATCGTGAACTGCACATCAGAGGATGTAAACGGCTCACCGTCGTGCCATTTGACACCTTCGCGCAAGTTGAATGTCACCGTCAATCCATCGTCACTAACGTCAAACGACTCGGCTAGTTCTGGCACTGGGTTAAGATCTAAATCGTAGTCCAACAACCCGTTATAAACCTTGGGCGCGACAAGCCCAATGGGCCCTGAGGTGGATAAATAAGGCGCTAGTGATGGCGGTTCAGGTTGCGCAATCATTACGAGCGTACCGCCTGCACTCTGGCTTAACACCTGAGTTGAAGCCAGAAGCCCTATGGCTAAACAAGCCCCTGATAGCGCACGTTTAACTGAGGGTGCTACAAAACGCTGTGGATAAGAAAAAAGACGACACGTCATATTTAAGACTCCTTTATTTAAGTGAGACCTGCTTATTATCGTGTGATGCAAGAGCATCATATGCCTGCGCACATGTTACCTTCTCATAAAGATACCCTCGGCACAGCGCATACGTCAAAGGAAATCGTACTTGCGCCGTTGCACTTTCTTCGAGCACACCGTGCATGATTTTAAAAACAGAGCTTCGCGTTCCACTCACCGGCTATACCGATCGCTTGTCTGCTAGAGGCGGCGACACCATTGCTTTTAAGGTGTCCGCGTTAAAACACACCACCGAACAACCGACGAACGTAAAAAGCTGGTTAACGCAAAGCATCTGTGCAGATCCCAATCCTTCCGGGCCAGGAATCATTGAGCGTGATGCATCGCAGTGGTATGAAACGGCTACCCATAACGCCTATGAGCAAGGCATTTTTGCTGGATCTTTTGCTATTACGACACCCATTAAGGTTGCAGCAAACACAAATTGTGTTCAAATTGAAGCCACCGTGTGGCCTACCCTGCTCAATGACACGGTTCAATGTATTGCGCAGTTTGGTTCTTTGCGTCTGTATATCAACAGCGACAACAAGCTGAGCTGTTCTTACAATGAACACACTTTCAGCCTTACCGAACACATGCAAGCACGCAGTTGGATGCGTGCCAGTGTTCATTTAGAACACCGTAACGGGGAAATCCAATTAACACTCAGCGCTAAAATACTCACACACGCTATAGGAACATCTTCAGAACAAAACTCTGCAGCAACTACTGCCACCTACCGTGTAAACGATGTATCAATTGATTTTTCAGAACAATCGCATTACCCCTTTATCATTGCAGCAGAGCAAACCGATACCGATACAAAAGCAAATCATTTCAACGGCAAAATCGAATCACCTGAACTTTGTTTTGGTAGCAATGCAGCCCTCGGCAAGTCAAATCACGCTCAACGATATTCATGGAATTTTGCTCATTCAATGAGCAGCCTGCATATTGCTGATGCAGAAGGTCATGAGGTCATGCTTAGCCTAGTGAATTTCCCCACTCGCGCTATGAAAAGCTCAACGTGGAACGGTAATGAAATGTGCTGGCGACATGCACCCGATCAATACAACGCCATACATTTTCATGACGATGATCTGGTTGACGCTAACTGGGACACCACCTTCAACTACACGTTGCCAGTTGATATGCCATCAGGCGTTTACGTCATGCATATCAGTGATGGGCAGCATACCGATGCCATGCCGTTTTTTGTATGTGCACCTAAATCACAAGCGACCAACAAGTTGTGCGTTTTAGTCTCAACGTTCACCTATGCCATTTACGGCAATCATGCACGACCCGATTGGGAACCCAACTGGCAAGAGCAGGTGCAAGCATGGAATGCCTATCCGCACAATCCGGCACAGTACCCGGGCTATGGCTTATCCACTTATAACAACCATAGCGATGGCAGCGGCATTTGCCATGCTTCGCACTTACGCCCCTTGTTCAATTTACGACCGGGATACATTACCTTTGGTAACACGAGTTGCTCAGGACTCAGGCATTTTCAGGCAGATAGCCATCTGTTGTCCTGGCTTGATGCTATGAACATAGACTTTGACGTTATTACTGATCGCGAATTACATGACGAAGGCGTAGCCTGTATTGCAGCTTACGACATGCTACTCACAGGGTCTCACCCTGAATATCACACGGCACAAACTCTCGATGCACTACACGCGTATCGCAATACCGGCGGACACCTGAGTTATCTGGGTGGCAACGGATTCTATTGGCGTATTGCTCTTCATCCTGAACACGAAGAGACACTTGAAATACGCCGCGCAGAAGCTGGCATCAGAGCATGGGCCGCAGAGCCCGGTGAATACTATCAGGCGTTTGATGGCCAGTACGGTGGACTATGGCGACGTAACGGTCGGCCACCTCAAGCCCTGTGTGGTTTGGGGTTTTCAGCGCAAGGACAGTTCAACGGATCATATTACCAACGTAGCAATACAGACGCAGAATACGCTTGGGTGTTTGAAGGTATAGAAGACGATATCGTTGGTGACTTTGGCCTATGTGGAGCAGGCGCAGCAGGTTTTGAGCTTGACCGCGCAGACAAGCAACTTGGCACACCTGACAACACTATAGTACTTGCCAGTTCCAAAGCCCATAGCGATGATTTTATTCTTGTACCTGAGGAGATGCTAACCCACCTCACCACACTACCCGGCCCAAATGCAGATGAGCTAGTGCGAGCCGACATGGTGTGGTTTGATGTGCCTAATGGAGGCAGCGTGTTTGCAGTGGGCTCTATTACCTTTTGCGGTAGCCTGCCGCACAACGATTTTGAAAACAACGTATCTCGGTTGTTGAAAAACGTTGTTGATCATGTTTTGAATGTAAGGTAACGAGCGCTGAGAAGTAGCGCCTAAGAACCTTCACACCCACTTGCAACGGCTCTTAGGCTAAGAGGCCTTGCGCAATTTCTGTATAGATTCGTCTGTTCGCTGCGTGACTTAACCCGTGACCGAAGCTCAAAAGAGACACGATGTCCACCCCATCGACATATCAGCCAAACGTGTCGATCGGATCG
>JALZWO010000216.1 GCA_023300375.1 Granulosicoccus sp.
GCCCTGTTTAGCCTAAAAGAAAGTATTTACAAATGTCTGGCAGGTGATTTCGGGCAATTTTTCGGCTTTCAGGATGTGCAGTTGCACGCTTTGCAAAGTGGTCGACCTGAGGTTGAGTTTCTGCACCCGCAGCTTCGGGCACGTTACGCCTGTAAACAGATGGAACTGCGCATGGCCATTACGCCGTGGCATGTATTTTCATTGGCTTGGCTGCGAGTTGACTGAGCGATAGCTGGGTGGCTCCCGTATACTGCCACCATTAGATTTCGCCGCTGCAATTGCGTCGCGGTGCCCTATTAATTCACGTATTCGCTCTAAAGGTTACCCATGCAGGACTCCTACGATTTTCGCCGAACAGAGACTGATGTTCAGGCACTGTGGCAAGCCAACGACGCTTTCAAGGTCACTGAAGACACCACGCGCCCCAAGTACTACTGCCTATGTATGTTTCCTTACCCCAGTGGTAGTTTGCACATGGGCCATGTGCGTAATTACACTATTGGCGATGTGGTCTCTCGGTATAAGCGCATGCAGGGGTTCAATGTACTGCAGCCCATGGGTTGGGATGCGTTTGGTCTACCAGCTGAAAATGCCGCTATAAAGAACAACACGGCGCCTGCGAAGTGGACATACGCTAACATTTCCGAAATGCGTGACCAGCTGCAGCAGCTCGGTTTCGCTTACGATTGGTCAAGAGAGCTCACTACCTGTTCCCCGGATTACTACAAACAGGAGCAATGGTTTTTTACGCAACTGGTCAAAAAAGGCCTGGCGTACAAAAAGATGGCTATTGTTAACTGGGATCCGGTTGAGGGCACAGTACTCGCCAATGAGCAGGTTGATGCCAATGGCTGTGGTTGGCGTTCTGGCGCAAAAGTGGAGCGCCGTGAAATTCCTCAGTGGTTTTTAAAGATCACACAATACGCCGATGAACTGCTGGAAGAAACCGACAAGTTAGAAGGCTGGCCAGAAGCTGTGCGTACTCAGCAAAAGAACTGGATTGGCCGATCAGAAGGCGTGGAGTTCGAGTTCAAACTGGTTGGACGCACTGATGTTGAGTTAGACATAACCGATGATGGGAAGGCTGATGTTATACGTGTGTATACCACCCGACCCGATACGGTAGCGGGTGTTACCTACATGGCTGTGGCTGCAGAGCACCCTATAGCCCGCGCTATGGCAAAACGAAACTCTGAAGTAGCTGATTTCATCGCCGATTGCACCAGTACTGGCACCTCCGAGGCGGTTGTGGAGTCAATGGAAAAGCGTGGTGTTCCTCTCGGCATTGATGTGATCAACCCCTTGTCGGGTGAACGCATCCCTGTGTACGTCGCCAACTTTGTACTCATTACTTATGGCACTGGTGCGGTTATGGCCGTACCGGGTCATGATCAACGCGACTGGGAATTCGCCACTAAATACGGCCTCCCCATCAAGCAAGTCGTGCAATCCAATAAGTCACCTGTCGATGTCAGTGAATCAGCCTTCACCGATAAGCAAAACACTGCGCTGATCAATTCGGGAGAGTTTGATGGTTTGGCCTTCGCTGAGGCGTTCGAGGCGGCAGCTAATTTCCTAGTGGCTGAGGCCAATGGTGCCAAGCGAGTAAACTACCGATTGCGAGATTGGGGTGTATCCAGACAGCGATACTGGGGATGCCCTATCCCGATTATCTACGACGAGCAGGGCAATGTTCATGTTGTGCCTGAAGAAGACCTCCCCGTACGTTTACCTGAAGACGTGGCTTTTTCAGGCGTTAAGTCGCCCATTAAAGAAGACCCTGAATTTATCAACTGCAAGGTGCCAGGAACTGACAAACCTGGTACTCGCGAAACTGATACGTTCGATACTTTTTTCGAATCCAGTTGGTACTTCACGCGCTTCTGTAGTCCAGGTGCTATGGGCATGGTGGACGAACGTGCTAACTACTGGCTGCCAGTTGATCAGTATATCGGTGGCGTTGAGCATGCTGTGTTGCATCTACTGTATGCACGCTTCTTTTTCAAGCTGATGCGAGATGCAGGGCTTGTGGTAAGTGATGAGCCGTTCACCCGTTTGCTAACGCAAGGTATGGTTGTGGCAGAGTCTTTCTACCGTGGTGAAGAAGGTCAGCAAAAAACCTATTTCACTCGTCGTGAGCTGGATATTACTTACGATGATAAAGGACGAATTGGCAGTGCAATACTAAAAGAAGATGGCCAGCCCGTAACCGTTGGGCGTATCGAAAAAATGTCCAAATCCAAGAGCAACGGTGTTGACCCGCTCGAGATGGTGCATCGCTATGGTGCCGACACCATGCGCTTGTTTTCAATGAGTGATACTCCGCCGCATCAGTCGTTAGAATGGAAAGAGGGTGGTGTTGAAGGTATGCATCGTTTTCTCAAACGCGTGTGGCGCGAAGTGAGTGCCGTTGATCAAAGCTTTAACAAGGCAGATATCAGCACCGTTGAGCTAAGCGCTGATCAGAAAGCCCTGCGTCGTAAAACTCATGAAACTATTGGCAAAGTGACTGATGACATTGAGCGACGCATGACTTTCAATACAGCGATCGCTTCCATGATGGAATTGTTCAATGAAATCACTCGCTTTGACGATCGTAGTGATGCGGGTAAGGCTGTGGTTTTCGAAGCTTGCGGTGCTCTGGTGCGCCTACTTAATCCTTTTGTGCCACACATAGCGCATGAGCTTTGGATTGGGTTGGGGCACAGCAATGCGTTAATCGATGAGGCTTGGCCTGTTGTTGATGAGCAAGCATTAACGCGTGACGAGATAGAGCTAGTGGTGCAGGTCAACGGTAAACGTCGCAGTAGCGTCACTGTGGCACCCGGTGCCAGTAAAGAGGCTTGTGAGGCCGCAGCACGTGACGATGAAGCCGTGCAAAAGTATCTGGATGGATTGCAGGTCGTTAAGGTTATCGTTGTGCCGGGAAGACTGGTTAATATCGTTGCCAAGTAGGCGGGCAGCTATGATGAGCAGGATGGCTGGCATTACTGGAAATGCCTATGTTTTGCTCATCATCGCGCCACTGCTTTGGGGTGGTAATGCCGTGGCTGGAAGGCTAGCTACTGA
This sequence comes from Granulosicoccus sp., assembly GCA_023300375.1. Classification (GTDB taxonomy): domain Bacteria; phylum Pseudomonadota; class Gammaproteobacteria; order Granulosicoccales; family Granulosicoccaceae; genus Granulosicoccus. The sequence goes on from JALZWO010000216.1 coordinate 3,070, forward strand.
AGATTGGCAACCGTTTACGCTTACCTCGCTACGATGGCTATTGGCCATGGTGCTGCTCACACCTTTTGCCATCAAGCCTTTAAAAAAAGACTGGCCGGTGGTCAGACAACACGCGCTATTGCTTTTTTGTCTAGGCGCTTTTGGCATGGCATCGTTCAATCTGTGCATGTACTTGGCACTGAATTTCACTACCGCCATCAATGTGAGCATCGAGCAAGCCGCCATGCCAGCAATGATTATGTTGGCTAATTTTTTCATCCTGTCGCAGCGAGTCAAATTATGGCAAGTAGCCGGGCTGCTGCTCACGTTATTCGGGGTGCTGGTCACTACAACTGAAGGTCAACCAGCCACTTTTATATCGCACGGCTTGAACAAAGGCGATGTGATTATGCTGGTGGCCTGCGTGTTTTATGCAGCGTATACCTTCGGCTTACGTTGGAAACCTGATATCCAATGGATGAGCTTCATGTGGGTGATATCACTGAGCGCTTTCATCATGACCCTACCTTTCGCCGCTTGGGAGTTGTCCACTACACCGTTCACTACACCTACCTCACAAGGTTTACTGGTACTGGCGTATGTGGTTATTTTTCCAACGGTTGTCAGTCAGCTCTCATGGGCCCGAGGTGTGCAGCTGCTGGGTAGCAATCGGGCAGGACTGTTCATCAATCTGGTGCCAATATTTGGTTCTATTCTGGCCGTACTAGTCATCAAAGAGAGCTTTGAGTGGTATCACTTTGTTGGGCTGGCGTTGGTGCTAGTGGGCATCGGTTTGTCTGAAAGGGCCGCGGATAAATCGTAGGCCTCAGCATTCAATCACGCCAAGTGCGTTCAAATGGCAGGCGCCATGCTTTGGGTGCAATCAGTTGATGGATAGCGTTTGGACCCCACGTGCCTTGAGCATAGCGTAGAACCGGGGGCGGATTTTCGATCAGTGGAGCTGATACTTCCCACAATTTTTCGATACCTTCAGAGGATGTGAACAAGGTGTGATCGCCACGCATGGCATCGAGTATGAGTCGCTCATAAGCTTCCAGCACGTCGCCGATATGTTTGTTTTCATCCATAGAAAACTGCAGGCTATGTTTGTCCAGCTTCATTCCAGGGCCCGGTCGCTTGCCATAAAATGACAATGATGTTCTGGACGTGTCAGATAAATCAAACGTTAGATGGTCAGGTCCATGCAAGCCAACCCCTGAATCTATTGGAAACATGCTTCGTGGAGGTTCTTGAAACGCGATGGAAATAATACGTTGACCTTCAGCTAAGCGTTTGCCAGTTCGAAGATAGAAAGGAACACCCGCCCAGCGCCAGTTATCAATGGTGCATTTGAGGGCAATGAACGTCTCAGTTTGAGACTCGGGATCGACTCCAGGTAAATCCCTGTAGCCACTGAACTGCCCTAGCACCACATCGGTTGGCTCAATCTTCAGCATGCTTTTAAAGACTTTACGTTTCTCTTCTGTTATCGAGGCTGGGTCGAGAGCTGCTGGAGGCTCCATAGCTACAAACGCCAATATCTGGAACAGATGCGTGACGACCATGTCGCGAAAGGCACCTGTATTTTCATAGAAGCCTGAGCGGCCATCCAGTCCCAGTGTTTCTGGGACGTCAATCTGAATATTGTCGATAAAATTTCGGTTCCAGATGGGTTCAAACAGCCCATTAGCGAAGCGGAAGGCAAGAATATTTTGTGCGGGTTCTTTGCCGAGAAAGTGATCGATTCTAAACACCTGACTTTCATTGAAGACTTTGTGTACTTCTTTGTTCAAAGCCACAGCAGATTTAAGGTCAACACCAAACGGTTTTTCCATAACCACATGCGCGCGCTCAACCAGATTTGCTTTGCCGAGTAACTCGATGACAGATAAAGCCGCTTTGGGAGGGATACTAAGATAATGCAATCGTCGACAGTCACCTCCAAGCGCATTTTCGGCTTCGACTACCGTGGTATGAAGTTTCTCAGGGCCAGCGGACAAGGGCAGGTAATTCAGATTGTCGCTGAAGCGTTTCCAATCTTCGTCTTTGACTGGTCGTTTTGAGAATTCATTGAGCGAGCTAAGACATAAGCTGCGAAAATCTTCCGCACTGATGTCGTCAAGTGATAGCCCGATAATTCTACAATCGGGAATAAATCCAGCTGTAAACAGATGGTATAAACCGGGGATTAGCTTTCGTTTAGCAAGGTCGCCTGTTGCTCCTACCAGTACAACCACCTGAGGGTGTTTTGGTCCAACTCCAGTGGCTACTTTTGACATGGTCACGAGTCCTGTTGAATGTATGTTATTTGAGGGTACGACGATACTTCTTTTAAAACACAGTGTATGCCATTGTGAGCTACTGTGTCTGAGTGTGAGCTTGCATGCAAAAGATAAAACGTAACTTGGCAACGTCATAGCGCTGCAATTTCAGATTTACGCATTGTCCAAGTTGCCACGATTGAGCGTTCTGATTGCAGGCGATGGTGTGTGTGTTAGTGCTGGTGTATTGGGTGGCGTACCAAGCTTCCAAATCAGTACGATAAATTTTTATATCTATAGCTAGATCATCAAGGCTGACATACAGTTTGTCAGTGCCTATGCCAATGATGGTGCCCATACGCCATTGAGCGTCGTTGTTTTCAAGATCTGACATGAAGTAACTGTGCAGAACAGAAAACGCTATTTTTTTGTCCAGTGCGCGTTGTTGTTGACGTACTGCCTTAGCAGCCTGGATAACATTTTCTATTAATAAGTCATCTGTATTGTGCGTGTAGCGCGCTCCACGCAGCGCTTCGAGCAGTTCTGCTTGTGCGTATAGTCCAACAATGTCGTTTGCCGGTGATGAAAAGCGGACGTAGCCACTTTTCCTAAGTGCGTGATGATCGCCCGGCTCGGGGGCGAAAGCTATGTTCTTTTGTGCTTGCATTATCTGTCGCTGTATAGCGTACACGCGCCTGCCATGTACCTTGTCTTTGGGTAGGGCTCCAACGAACTGAGCTAACGTTTGGCCGTCGTGCCATTGCCACATTTCGGGTTGTGCATCACTACTGGCCCACTCGTTTAATGCAGCCTTAAGTGCATTGAGACTTTTTTTTAATGGTAGGTCATGAACGCGAAACATAGCTTGAAGTACATCGCTTACGCCTGCCAGTCCCATTAATATGATGGCACCTTGTCTGTCGCAGATCTGACTGATGTGTTGGCAATAGTGTTCTGTATCAAAGCGCTTGCCTGAAGTGGCAACAACCCGCGGTGGAGAACCTGAAACGATAAACTGAGCTTGCGTGTTGTCAAAATACACTGTTTTGGGTTCGGTACTGGTTTCAATGAGTTTGGTGCCCACTTCTTTGAGCAATTTCAAACTTGCATGGTACTTTTGCGTATCAGCTGCCTTTGTGTCGAGCCACCGTTGCACGCTGCCATAGCTCAACGTTGCCGCGCAGCAGATTCTCGCCTGCCGAATGTTATAACTACGCACCGCTATATTAACATCTAGGTGTATTTCAAAAACCAAGGCACGTCTGGGGATGTCAGGAGATAGTGATGTGAGGGCTGTCAATAGCTCAACAGGTAACATAGGAGTATCTGATACGCAGGTGCGATATGTAGCACCGCGTTCAAGAGCCTGACTGAATAGTGCGCTACCTGGCTGTACGTAATACGCCACATCTGCTAATGCATACATCACCCTGTAGCCTTCAGCATCACGCTCAACATACAGTGCTTGATCAGTAAAAAAATCGTTTGAATGATCGTGATCTATAGTGACAAACGGAAGGTACGTTAGGTCGATTAGCGCTGGATCATCTAAGCCATTGTTCTGCCCATTGTTCTGTAAGTAATAAGCGATCTCTTCAATGCACTCTGGCTTGTGTGTCAGTGTAATGCCCAGAGACTCAAGCGCTCGAGACACGATGAACTCGGGCAATAATTCATCGTTGCTGTCCAATGGTTTGTCTGTGTTGTGTTTCAACGATTCAAGTCAATGATTGGGTCGGGGCAGTAGGCGCGCCTTCGGCATTTGATGCAATGTTCGCCCAGATATAACTCGTCTATCCATTGCATAAGTTCATTCAAATGCTGCCGATCATCAAATACAAAACCTGCCTCAAAATTTCTTTTATCCTCATGTTTTGCCCCCATGCCTGCGCCGGTCAAATTGGCAGACCCTACAAAGGCCTTCGTACCATCGATAACAACCGCTTTTGTGTGCACACGAGGGCAAAGAATTCGTTCAAAAAGCTCACTTTTAATGAGGGAATCAAAGCGATCAAATTCTTCACGAAATCGTGGGCCAGGCTCTTTTGCGTGAATCAGTCTCACGGCTACTCCACTTTCAACCAGCTCATTCAGCACCTCGAGGAGTGGTTTCATGCGCCGATGTCCATCTACATACATATCCTTAATGTCAGCGGTGACAATCCAAACAAAGCGCTTGGCCTCTGGAATACAAGGTTGTATAAATTGCGTGTAGATTTCTCTATTGAGGAGTAATGTATGCACAGATTTTGTGTTGTTGTTGTTACAGATAGCGTTGTTAAATTATCGCTCCCGCAAACAGTCTAGCGTCAGGTGACGTGGTCTGCTGACTCTGTATACTGGGAACTCCACCAATATATCTGAGATACATTATGAAAAAATTATTGATTACTGTTTCTGCTGTATTGACCTTGTCTGGTTTTTTAGCTCAGGGAGCCATGGCGCAAACAGGACTCGTAAGCGTTCAGAGCCCACACGATGTGGCCACCACTATCGATAAACTGACGACTGTTCTTGAATCCAAAGGCATGTCTATCTTTGGCCGTGTGAACCATGCCACCAACGCGCAAAAAGTTGATTTAAGCCTTCGACCCACGGAACTACTGATCTTTGGCAACCCCGCTATAGGCACACCTCTAATGAATTGCGCTCAAAGTGTTGCTCTGGATTTACCGCAAAAAATGCTAGCTTGGGAAGATGAAGAAGGCAACACATGGCTTGGCTACAACGATCCTGAGTACCTCAAGACTCGCCATGGCATTGAAGGTTGTGATGAAGTGCTGGCAAAAGTCAGTGGTGCTTTGGCCAATTTTGCCAAAGCTGCTACCAGCGAGTAACTGATCTGTGGCAAGTACGAGACGATCGTTTTTGATGCTTGCCACCGCTCAGCTGTATCTGGCAGGCTGTGGCTTCCATCTGCGTGGTAGCCGTAGCCAGGTTGCTGATGGAGGGAGTGTGTTCATCGACACGGAGCCCGATCTATCGATTAATGATGAAATCAGGGAAGCACTTTCAGATGCCTCATTTTCACTAACCGGCAACCGTGATGACGCCAGTATCCTGCTTCGTCTCACTGGTGAATCAGTGGTGGAGCGCGTCGTGTCAGTAACCGGCAATGGTCGCATTAGTGAGTTAGAGCTCATCCACTCAGTGAATATGGGCGTCGCTTCATCGATCGATGGGCAAGCTCCAATTTACAGTGTTAACCAGAACGTTAACCGGGTAGAGGTCACTCGCGAATATACCTTCGACGAAACGGGCGTGCTAGGTAAGCAAAACGAGGCGAGAATATTGCGCGAAGAGATGAAGCGTGATCTGGTGAGGCAGATCGTTTTGCGTTTAATTGCTAGCTTGGGCTCTTAAGAGTCCGATCGACGTGTCGATCGCTCTAGGGTTCAGCTAGTTCTGGGGATGGGGGCCTAGTAGCCCCTTGATCTGTCCACCAGCCCAGCTGGTGTTTCGCCTTTTGCTACCTGCTTAATGCTGGCGATCACTTGAGCCACGGATTTTTCTGGCAGGCTGCGTGCGGCTTCATGTGGGGTGACTAGCACGCGTGGATGATTCCAAAAAGGATGACTGCCATCCAGAGGCTCATGATGAAATACATCGAGCATGGCTCCTGACAGCTGACCGCTGTCTAATGCGTTTAGGAGATCAGCATCGTTCATGTGTTGGCCGCGAGCGCAATTGATCACAAAGGCACCACTAGGGAGTTGATCAAAGCATGCTGTATTGAGAATGCCAAAAGTGTCATCTGTAAGAGCCAGCAGACAAACCAATACTTGGCATTGAGCCAGAAAATTTGGCAATTGATCAGCGCCATGAATATGTGCGATGCCTGACGGCAGTTCGTGTGATGTGCGACTCCAGCACGTCACTGGGTAGTCATTCGCCCTGAGCCGCGTTGCGACAGCCGTAGCTAATACGCCAGCGCCGAGTATACCTACGTGAGTGTCTGACGCTCGTTGAACGCATCCTCCGTGTATCCAGCTTGAGTTGTGCTGTGCCACGTCAAATTCATGGAATTGCCTTTGGGCTCGCAGCACGCCATAGAGAACGTACTCAGCCATCTGTTGAGACATGCCAGCGTCTCGAAGACGAATAATGTCAATCGTAGTGGGTAAGCCTGGATGTTTGAGAAGCTGATCTACCCCTGCAGCGAGCGCATAGACACAGTTGAGATTTGTTAGGCCGTCAAAGAAATCAGCGGGTGGTTGCCAACATATTGCAGCATCTATGCGGTCCCGCTGATAGGGAGTTGATGAGTCTGATGCATCGAAAATTGAATGCTCATGCTCGCCGGATTGCAAAGCTTCCTGTAGAGCTCGCAGCATGCTGCCATCGTCGCCTGCAAAGTAATACAGAAAATTCACAGACTAGTCACAAGGTCACGGGGTGTACTTCAGCGAATCGCCTGTCGGTGTAAAGCAGAGGTTCGCCGCTGGTTGTTCTTACATCCACAACCCGTCCAAAAAATACACGATGTGTACCGTGTACTTGGCTGGATTCCAATACGCAATCTAATGCAACTAACGCATCTGAAAGTATCGGTGCGCCTGTGGTCAGTGTTGACCAACTGCCAACGTCGAATCGTGAGTTCGTTAATTCCTCAACGAGGCCTGCAAATACAGTAGCAACTTCGACTGAGTGGCTAGCGAGTATATTGACCGCAAATCGGTGACTGGCCAGAGCCATGTCGCAAAATGCGTTGTCAGAGTTTACACAAACCAGCAACAAGGCTGGATCAGCGCAAACTGAGCACATAGAGCTGACGGTTAATCCAGCGTCTACATTGTTGTTCCTAGTGCTAACTATAGACACACCGTTGGCTGTTTGAGAAAGCGCCGAGGTAAAAGCTGATGCTGTTACGCTCGACGCTTCTTCAAATTTTTCAGTGGAGGACAATGTGATTAAGCAGGGTAATCGCGTTGGGCTGCACCTGTGTAAATCTGACGCGGACGACCAATGCGAAATTCAGGATCTTCATGCATTTCCATCCAGTGAGAGATCCACCCAACCGTTCTAGACATTGCGAACATGACAGTGAACATATCCATCGGAATGTCCAGCGCACGTAAAATGATGCCTGAGTAAAAATCCACGTTGGGATACAGTCTTCGCTCAACAAAATACTCATCAGCCAGTGTGGCTTTTTCTAATTCCATGGCGAGTTCAAACAAGGGCTGATCTCCGCCGAGATCTTTAAGCAGGTCGTGGCACATTTTCTGAATCAGGCGAGCACGTGGATCGAAATTTTTGTAAACACGATGGCCAAAACCCATCAGACGGAATGGATCGTTTTTATCTTTCGCTCGAGCAATTGTCTGCTCGATGGTTTCACCTGAGTTCAAGATGTTATCGAGCATGTTAATGACAGCTTCATTTGCACCGCCATGAGCTGGTCCCCACAAACACGCCACACCCGAGGCGATAGACGCAAAAGGATTGGCGCCTGAACTGCCTGACAGCCGCACTGTAGAGGTGCTGGCATTTTGCTCATGATCAGCATGCAGGATCATGATAAGTTCGATTGCTTTCACTGCTGTTGGATTGAGTACAAAATCTTCGGCAGGTACGGCAAACATGAGTCGTGTGAAATTTTCAACGTAGCTCAGATTGTTATCTGGGTACATGAAGGGCATACCACGGTGATGCTTATAGCAGTACGAGGCAATGGTGGGCATCTTGGCGATGAGCCGCTGCGCAGAGATTTCGCGATGCTGAGGATTATTGATGTCTAGCGAATCGTGGTAGAACGAAGACATCGCACCCACAGTTCCCACGAGCATAGCCATAGGGTGGGCGTCGTATCTGAAGCCATCAATAAAATCACGGATGTTTTCATGCACCATGGTGTGCTGGGAAATGATGTGGTTGAAGTTTGTGCTTTGCTCAGGCGTTGGGAGCTCGCCATACATCAGCAGGTAACATACTTCTAGGTAGTTGCTGTGCTCTGCTAATTGTTCAATTGGATAGCCGCGGTACAACAAAATGCCTTCGTCACCGTCGATGAATGTAATGGCGCTTTTGCAGCTAGCGGTAGTCGCAAAGCCTGGATCGTAGGTGAATAGTCCAGTGTCTTTGTACAACGTTCGAACATCAATGACATCTGGTCCGTGCGTAGGGGTGATGCGTGGCGCAGCGCACTCTTTTCCATCACCAGAAACTATCTTTACTGTGCTATCACTCATACTTAAAACTCTCCGACTGTGGAAACCGAGTATATGTTTAAAATTTTATTTGCTCGGCAATAGATACTATTAGGCACGTTGATTGTACTTTTCTGAGTTATGTTTACTTTTAGTGCTCGGCAATAATCTCGTTTACTATACTTGACCCAAGACAATCTCGCTGAATCAGCCATCGACGGCAAATCTATGCAAAAGGAAAAAACTGCTCCTCTCGGAGGGCCTAATTGGGGCTCAATTTGCTGTTGTCTAAGGCTAGTTACTGTGTTACTCGCTGTAATATTTTTGGGTGCCTGTAGTACAAGACAAGGTGCCTCGGCAGATGTTCATTCTGTTGAGAGCTCAGTCGAGAGCTCTGAACTACCTAGGATTGCCGTCATTGGAGTTTCTCAGGCGTTCTCTCCTCAAGAAGCTTTCAATACAATTCGCTTGCCAAATGATCTAGCGGCGTTACTGGCTGGTACTGGCGATACGAAAGTGACCTCTGCAGAATCCGTGCGCTTGGCAATAGGGGGTGGCCCTTACGATGAGATCATGGCGACTTACGCTCGGTACGCCCAATTGACCAACGCTCAGATACAGCGACTAATGGCGGCCAGGTTGCCAGCCGCTCGAGCGCTGCTGGTGAGATTGGAGTCAGATAACATTGAAGAGTTGCCTGCTTTGCGTGAAGATGTGTTCGATACCTTGGGTAGACGCTTAGCAGATCGAGAGCGGCAGGTTTACATCGTTCGTCGCACGACTGAGATGTCGGCGCAACTGCTTGATTTGCGTAGTGGCGACGTGCTTTGGTCACGACAATACCGTGTGAGCCCTGAGACTCGTTCAGATTCGTCCAGACGCGTTGGTGGGGATTTTGGTGCCAGTCTGGCTGAGAATTTCAAAAATACCATTATTGGCGGTGCAGGGCATGCCAAGACTGTGCGATACCCATCGCCAGCGTCACTGCACGACAGCGTGATGGCGTTGCTACAGGAAGTTGCCTATTCAGTACCTGTAGATTAAAAATTAGTGTTGCACGTCTTACTAGACTGTAGCAGGGGTTTTTGGCATATTCTTGTGATAAGTCAATCACATAAAGTTTTCGCCTAACATATTTTCTTGTCAATAAAATGCTTTTATTTCTGCGTTTATCGTCACTGTAGAGCACATCTACTGTTCAGCAATGTGTTATTTTCCCGCATACGAGGAGTTAGCGGCGAAGCCGGTTATCACTCTATAAATATTCGTTCATTCGATTCCATGAATTAGGAGCATTAAATGCAATTAGTTAAATCAATCGCGGTAGGAGCTGCGCTCGCCGCTTCAATCGGCGTAGCACAGGCTGACGAAACTCTAGACGCTGTAAAAGAGAAAGGTTTCGTTCAGTGTGGTGTTTCTCAGGGCTTACCAGGATTTTCTAATCCTGATGATCAAGGCGACTGGACAGGGCTGGATGTTGATTTTTGCCGCGCAATGGCAGCTGCTGTATTCAATGATGCTGACGCTGTAAAATTCACTCCTTTGTCAGCGAAAGTTCGATTTACTGCTTTGACCTCTGGTGAGATCGATGTACTTTCTCGTAACACGACTTGGACAATGAGCCGCGATTCTGATTTCGGTGAATTCGTTGGCGTCAACTACTACGACGGTCAAGGCTTCATGGTCCCGACTAGTCTGGGTGTTTCCAGCGCTCTTGAACTTGATGGCGCTGCGGTTTGCACCAACACAGGTACAACGACTGAGCTGAACGTTGCTGACTACTTCAGAGCCAACAACCTTGAGTACACTGTTGTTGCTTTTGAAAAAGCAGACGAAGTAGTAGCCGCCTATGACGCTGGTCGTTGTGACGTTTACACCACTGACCGTTCAGGTCTTGCTGCCCAGCGCACAAAATTGGCTGCACCTGACGATCACGTAGTTCTGCCAGAAATCATCTCTAAAGAGCCACTCGGACCTCTGGTTCGTCACGGCGACAGCCAGTGGGGCGACATCGCTCGTTGGACACTCAACTGCATGATCAATGCTGAAGAAGCTGGCATCACCTCAGCAAATGCTGCTGAAATGGCTAACTCTGATAATCCTGGAATCCAGCGTATTCTTGGTTCTGATGGTGATCTCGGTGCTAAAATTGGCCTAGACAACGCATTCTGTGCGAACGTTGTGACTCTGGTTGGAAACTATGGCGAGTCTTACGACCGTAACGTTGGTCCAGATACCGCTCTAAAGCTTGAGCGTGGCGTAAACGCGCTATGGTCAGACGGTGGCCTGATGTACGCAGCACCTCAGCGCTAAGTCGTTCACGCAACTTTAGTTTGTGTGTGAGGGGCTGCGCGATGCAGCCCCTTTTTATTTAACGTAGTAGAGCGTACCAATGGCAAAAACCACTGACCCACTAGCAGTACCTGCGCCGTCCTTCTGGCGGGACCCCGACAAGCGCGCCATTGTGTATCAAGGATTGGTGCTCGCGGTCATAGGCTGGCTGGTTTACGCCATGGTTAGTAATACTGCCAACAACATGGAGGCTCAGGGCCTAGCATCAGGTTTTGGATTTCTTAAATCGTCCGCAGGCTTCGGCATTATTTCCACGCCATTCGTTCCTTACACTGAGGAAGCCAGTTACTTTGTCGTGTTCTTAGTGGGCCTTGTGAACACCGTTATTGTGGCATTTGTCGGCTGCGTACTGGCATTGTTCCTGGGTTTTTTCATCGGCATCGCACGCCTGTCCAAAAACTGGCTGGTGCAAAAAATAGCCACGTTCTATATCGAATTATTTCGTAACGTTCCTCTCCTTCTTCAAATTCTGTTCTGGTATAGCGCTGTGCTAAAGCCGCTGCCAGGGCCTCGGGAGTTGCATGAAAAGGGTGAAGAAGTGTTCTTTTCTATTAATAATCGCGGCATCATTTTTGCCGAGCCGGTGGGTCAGCCTGGATTCGAAAACGTGTGGTACGCGTTATTTGCGGCAATTGTGGTCGCCTGGCTGGTCAGTAAGTTGGCCGCTGTAAGGCAAATGCGCACGGGTAAGCAGTTCCCTAGCTTTGCTGTAGGGCTGCTACTCATAGTGGGTCTGCCGCTAGTTACCTATTTTGCCTTGGGACGTCCACTCGACATGGTCCCTGCGGAAATGTCTCGCTTTGCTCTGAGTGGTGGTGTGACCATCATTCCTGAGTTCGTTGCGCTGTTACTGGCGCTGGTAATTTACACTGCTGCCTATATCGCAGAGATCGTTCGGTCGGGTATTCAGGCCGTGAGCCATGGGCAGACAGAGGCAGCATCTGCTCTGGGTGTGAAGCCATCGCATCGAATGCGCCTTGTTGTCGTTCCACAGGCTATGCGCGTCATCGTGCCCCCATTGACTAGTCAATTTTTGAACCTGACTAAAAATTCTTCACTAGCGACAGCTATCGCTTACCCTGATCTGTTCTCTGTGTTTGCGGGAACAACGCTGAATCAAACAGGGCAGGCAGTAGAAATAATGGCCATGACACTGGCGGTATATCTCACATTGAGTTTGCTGACTTCCGGCTTTATGAATTGGTACAACTCGCGCATCGCGCTGGTGGAGCGCTAGACGATGGCTACTACAGATCAATATTCGGGTGGCGGAATAGTTAATGCCGGTGATTTACCCGATAAGCCTGCACCGATACGCACAGATGGTGCGATAGCATGGATGCGCGACAACCTGTTCGATGGTGTGTCAAACACCCTGTTCAGCCTGGTGGCCTTTGCGCTTGTGTTGTATGTGTTGCCGCCGGCGCTTGGTTGGCTGATTTTTAATGCTAATTGGTCGGGCGGGGCGGAAGCCTGTCGCATCAATCCTGATGCTGCCTGTTGGCCGTTTGTCGGCGCTCGCTGGGAGCAATTTCTCTACGGATTCTATGAAAAGTCAGAGCGCTGGCGATTAAACATCATACTGGCTGTTTTGGCACTTGGCATCGCTTGGTTAGTCTGGGAAAAGGCGCCAGCACGCAAGTTTGCTGCGCTGTTTATGTTGTCTGTATTCCCAGTTTTCGCTTTTATCATGATGTACGGCAACGAGACTCTCGGACTGCCTATCGTCGATACGCCACAATGGGGTGGCTTTACGTTGACCCTGGTTATAGCGCTGAGCGGTATCGTTGCGTCTATGCCTCTGGGTATCCTCTTGGCATTAGGCAGGCGTTCAAAAATGCCAGTCGTTAGTCTGTTATCCACTGTTTTTATAGAGTTCTGGCGTGGGATTCCATTGGTTGCCGTTTTGTTCATGGCAACCATTATGTTTCCGCTTTTTCTGCCAGCAGGCGTAACGTTCGATCAGTTGCTACGTGCCGTTATCGGGGTGTCTTTGTTCGCCTCCGCGTACATGGCCGAGGTTGTCAGGGGTGGTCTTCAGGCTATCCCCAAAGGTCAGTATGAGGGTGCGATGGCTTTGGGCTTGCCCTACCCGAAAATGATGCGGCTAATCATCTTGCCACAAGCATTGAAAATCGTAATTCCAGGAATTGTAAACACCTTTATCGGCTTGTTTAAGGATACAACCTTGGTTCTTATCATTGCTCTTTTCGATCTTCTCGGGATAGTGCAAGCGTCAATTGCCGATCCCAATTGGTCCATTAAATCAGTACCTTACACAGGGTATGTGTTTGTCGCGATTTCCTTCTGGATTTGTTGCTATGGAATGGCACGTTACAGTCGCTACCTTGAAGCAAAATTGCACACAGGGCACGAGCGCTAATTTAACGTTAGCCGCCGATCTCAACTATGCAACATCAACCACACGGTGAGAAAGTCATGCAAGTCAGTGAAGAACGAGTGATCAATATCGCCGACATGAATAAGTGGTACGGCCAATTTCATGTACTCAAAGATATAAACCTTACCGTGAACCGAGGTGAGCGCATCGTGATTTGTGGGCCATCAGGCTCTGGCAAGTCCACGCTGATTCGCTGCATCAACCGGTTGGAAGAGCATCAACAAGGATCTATTAATGTTGATGGTATTGAGCTTAATAACGATCTGAAAAACATTGATGCCATCCGCCGCGAGGTGGGCATGGTTTTTCAGCATTTCAATCTGTTTCCTCACTTGACTGTGCTTGAGAACTGCACGCTAGCGCCGATTTGGGTTAAAAAAATGCCCAAGAAGGAAGCTGAAGAAGTCGCCATGAAGTATCTGGAGCGTGTTCGCATTCCCGAGCAGGCTGATAAATTTCCAGGTCAGCTATCTGGTGGACAGCAGCAACGTGTTGCCATAGCGCGCTCTTTGTGCATGAACCCTAAAATCATGTTGTTTGATGAGCCGACATCGGCTCTCGACCCTGAGATGATCAAGGAAGTGCTTGATGTCATGATCGAGCTTGCTCGAGAGGGGATGACGATGATTTGCGTAACCCATGAAATGGGTTTTGCAAAAACGGTTGCTAATCGGGTTATTTTTATGGATGGTGGCCAGATCATTGAAGAGAACGAGCCAGAGGAATTCTTCAACAACCCGCAGTCAGAGCGCACGCAGTTGTTCCTGAGCCAGATACTTAATCACTAAGCCCCGTTTTCCCGCTGACCGACGCTTAGCTGCAAGCAGCGGGGCGGGCTACGATGCATACGCGATCATGTTCATTGCTCAAATATTCATATCAACTAGATATTGGCAGTCGAATTGAGGGCAAATGAGAGCGAATAACACCAAACAGCGGTTTTTTTAAAAATAAATGCGTTTAAGTCTCAAGCGGATGTTGACTTGTTAATTTCAATGTAACTATAATTGCCGGCTTGTCTGATGGAGGGATTCCCGAGCGGCCAAAGGGGGCAGACTGTAAATCTGCTGGTTCATCCTTCGGAGGTTCGAATCCTCCTCCCTCCACCATCTTCAAGCGGCAATAGTTGTGTTCTAAGGCTAGCGTTCGTTTTGTTGGCAGGCAAGTGTCGTAACGTCTGATGTCAGTGTTCTGTCAGGCGGGTGTCGTATAATGGCTATTACCTCAGCCTTCCAAGCTGATGACGAGGGTTCGAATCCCTTCACCCGCTCCACTGGGTCCAGTTGGTGCAAGTCACAGCAGGTCTAGTAACTGTTGTCCGGTAGTGCAGTGTAGTTGGTTAGTATTATTGGTCAGGAAAAGCTGACCAAGTATAGGTCAGCGGCAAGGCCAATCAAGTATTCGCTCATATAGCTCAGTCGGTAGAGCACTTCCTTGGTAAGGAAGAGGTCACCGGTTCGATTCCGGTTATGAGCTCCATTGCTAGGTTTAAGCTTTAGAGTTTTGTTTCATCCCTCGTGGGCATCGCAATAGTGTGATGTTTCGCGACGATTTTCGCGATTATTCAGTAATTATTGATATAGAGGCAGTGCCTGATGTCCAAGGAAAAATTCGAACGTAATAAGCCCCATGTCAACGTCGGCACCATTGGCCACGTAGATCACGGTAAAACCACATTGACGGCGGCATTGACCA
>JALZWO010000217.1 GCA_023300375.1 Granulosicoccus sp.
TAGCATACAAGCCAAGTATGTACCCTCGAATGGGTATGTTGTGTAAATTCTGGTCACATTCTAGGAAGTTGGATCTATCTTGAGAGTGATTTTTTTGGTAATGTGCTCAAAATAGCAACTCGTCCGGTTTCGACGGCGTAACGATGAACCTTAAATTATTAATCTACAAAGCGCTAAACAAGGTATGCCGCATCGATGTGACGCAGGTCTTGTCTTTGCCAGTATCGGCTTGGCAGAAGACAAAATGCAGCTCTATCTGTACCTGTCGTTGGCTGCAAGAGCCCGAGCTGGCGAGCCTGCTTGGCGATCCTGAATTCAAGGTTAAAGATTCATTTATCAGGGATTTCCGAGCCAACGGATTTCTGGGTGTGGTCGCGCAGGTCGACGCGCAGCCAGTGGGGCTTCTTTTTTTGGTACCTAAAGAAGTTGCTGCGCGGCACAACAGCGGCGGAACAGCGTTTACGGGTATTGCAGTCGATTTACCGGAAGGGGTTTACTTTCTCTTTAAAGCCATCGTAAAGTCATCGAAGAGAGGTCAACGTATCAACGCTGCCATGCTGCAATTTGCGGTTAACAACTCGGCAGAAAAGTCATTAAAAACCATTGTGACAACCACCGATTGGACAAACGACTCTTTCTTGAAAAGTATTGAGAAAATCGGCTTTAAACGCTGTGCGATGGCGTCGGAATTTGTCATTGCAGGTAAGAGGCTGTACCAACTCCCAAGTCCATTCGATCCGGTCAGTGGGCAAGCTGCAGCGCGTGCTGCGAGCTCCGATTGCGTCAAATTTTTTGTTGAGAGCGAGTCAACAGCAGTGACATAGCGCAGGGTCGCAGCGGCTGTGGGGTTCAGGAAGTTGCACCCTCAAGAGAGGTTGTAGTATTAAGATGTACTGACGGTGGCGCGGTGGCCGATTCGCGTACCATGACAACTCTACTTCTTTGCCCGGAAATCTTCTTTCTTTGGTGTATAGGTCTGCGCGTGCGCCTTGTCGGATGACTATGCAGGGATTCATCTGAATTTAAGGATCTGCCTGATAATGAAAGCCCTAGTCATACACGGTATTCACGACTTACGTCTTGAGGAGCAAGAATTGAGTGTTCCCGCAGCAGGAGAGGTGCAGATACGTGTTGAAACGGGAGGTGTCTGTGGCTCAGACCTGCATTATTACCATCACGGTGGAATCGGAGCTATTCGATTAAAAGAACCCATGATTCTGGGGCATGAAGTGGCAGGTCGTGTGGCGGCACTTGGAAAAGGCGTAACAGGCTTGCGTGAAGGCGATCTGGTTGCCGTATCGCCATCGCGCCCGTGTGGCAACTGCCAGTACTGCGCCCAAGGTGCGCGTAACCAATGTTTGAACATGCGCTTTTACGGTTCAGCTATGCCAATGCCGCACATTCAAGGCGCATTCAGGCAAACCTTAAATGCCTCTGCCGATCAATGCGTCAATGCCGAAGGGCTCAGCTCGGCTGAGGCTGCGATGGCCGAGCCTATGGCTGTGGTGTTGCACGCCACTCGCAATGCCGGTGAGATGTTGGGCAAGCGTGTGTTGGTGACAGGTTGTGGTCCTATCGGAGTGCTTAGCATTATTGCGGCACGACGCGCAGGTGCGGTTGAGATTGTAGCCACAGATTTATCTGACAACGCCTTGAGTTTTGCCAAGAGCGCAGGCGCAGACCGTACGATAAATTCACTCAACGAGCCTGAGGCGCTAGAGCCATACCAAGCGGATAAAGGCTATTTCGATGTGCTGTTCGAATGCTCAGGTGCGGTATCTGCATTGACTGCCGGTATTCATGTAATGCGACCGGGTGGCGTCATCATGCAACTGGGCCTGAGTGGTGATATGTCTTTACCCATGATGGCTATTACTGCTAAAGAATTACAGCTGCGTGGCTCTTTTCGCTTTCATGAAGAGTTTGGTATGGCGGTTAAGTTGATGCAAGGCAAACTCATAGATCTTAAGTCGTTGGTGACTCATACCTTGCCACTTGAGCGTGCAGAAGAGGCGTTCAAGATTGCCACCGATCGAAATCAGGCCATGAAGGCGCAGATCGATTTTACTGCTTAGTCAACGATGGCTTTGCCCGCTTGCTAATAATAAAAACGCCGGTCAGAGTCATCATCCCACCTATCATAAATTGTAGGGTGAGTTCATCGTTAAAGAGCCATATGCCGAATACCACGGCGAATACTGTGGACAAGGTAATGAACGGTGTAACCTGATTTATGGGGTGCTTTTGCAGTAACCAGTACATTGCACCATGACCAAAAATGGTAGCGCCTAAGCCTGAGTATAAAGGCGACCAGTAGTCTGTCAATGCAACAGATGTCAGGTTTTCTATGCCAGTTTGCTCAATGCTCAATGAAAGTAGTGTGATAACAGGCGTTGCAATTAATGCTATCCATGCTTGCATATTGAATACGCCCACATCTTTGACTTGACGCATCAGTATTGTTGCTACTGCCATCGCGAGTGCCGCTATCGCAGCAAGTGAAAGAGCCAAAATATCGTCGGGCCCAACAGCTTCAAAACCAATGATAACTACGCCAAGGAAGCAAAGCGCTATAGCGAAGGTTCTGACAAACTTTATACGTTCTCCCAGAAAGAACACGGCCAACAAGGTAGACAGGGGAACCACCAGTTGCGAGGCTATGGCGACCATAGAGAGTACTTCACCTTTATGGATTGCATAAAACATAATGGGGTAATGGCCTGCGCCTAAAGCGAGCCCAATGGCCAATACACGACCCATTTGCCCAGGTGCCCATCGCAGGAAAGGCAGAAGCAGCACAATCACAAAGCCGAACCTTACGGCGCTGAACAATAATGGAGGAAATACTTCTGTGCCGATTTTCCCTGCAACAAAGTTGAATCCCCAACACAAGTTGCAGGCGACCAATAGAAGGATGTGGCTGTTGGGCATTAGCGAGGACTGAGGTGTGGCAGGCAGGGCGCAACACTGGGTAAGCTTGCGAGCAAAGATTGTACTCGCGTGTTGTTAGGCTCGGCATTATTTTTAAATGCTAAGGTGTGTGCAGCAGGTGTGGGGCTGATTGATTAAACATTTCGTGCGATTTTGCCTCTGAAGGCAATATCTTGGCCATCTCGCCATTCAAAATATGGCGCACCGAGTTATGCGCTAAAAAAGCATTGACCTATCAGACTTTTGGTGCGTATTATTGTTTGTGTGCTAACAATATTTTTCTGATATGGCGTGAGTATAGGCGCCGAGTCTAAAGAGGTGCCGCAGTGTACGCACAACCTGACAATCTCGACGATGCGTTACGCTTGCTTCGAGATAACGATTCAATTCAGCCGAGAACCACTGATGCTGCAGTACCGTGGACCATTCTCTCGGGTGGCACTGATGTTTACCCATCTTCTTTCGAAAAATCGATGCCGCGTCGCATTCTTGACATTCATAGTCTCGATGAACTCAAGCACATAGATCAAGATGCAACACGAATACGCATTGGTGCTGGCATTACTTGGAGCGATCTGATTTCGGCGACCTTATCGCCCGCGTTCGATGCTCTGAAACTTGCGGCGCGCGAGGTAGGGTCTGTACAAATCCAGAATCAGGCAACGCTTGTCGGTAATTTGTGCAACGCATCGCCAGCAGCCGACGGCGTTCCACCATTGCTTGTTCTAGGTGCCTTGGTGGAGCTCAAGTCAATCACAGGTGTTCGCGAATTGCCATTGTCAGAATTCATCCTTGGTAATCGCATTACTGCTCGTCACTCGGATGAAATGGTGACGGCTATTGTGATACCAGTGAAGTCGACGACAGGGCATTCCACGTTTCTAAAGCTGGGTGCTCGAAAATACCTCATTATTTCCATTTCCATGGTGGCTGCCCGTTTGGCTTGCGATGAGCAAGGTGTTATTACCGAAGCAGCGGTGAGTGTGGGGTCGTGCTCATTAGTGGCGCAGCGATTGAACACGCTCGAGCAGCAGCTGATTTCACAACGCGTTGACAGTGATTTGGCCGCACTGGTATCGGCCGCGCATATCGAATCACTAGCACCCATAGATGATGTCAGAAGTTCAGCGCACTACCGAGAGCAGGCTTCTTTAGAATTAATACAACGCACATTAACCAGCCTTGGGAAATCACTCACTTGATTGATTTCACGGTGAATGGCGTTGGTGTCAGTGTTGATGTCAACCCTGTAGAGCGGTTATCAGAGGTGCTACGAGGCCCATTGGGTTTAACGGGTACCAAGGTTGGATGCGGCACAGGGGATTGTGGCGCGTGTACAGTGTTGCTTGATGGAAAACCTGTGTGCAGTTGCATTACTGCTATTGCGCAAATTCAAAGTCGCGATGTAATAACAGTAGAGGGCTTGCCCGAGCAGGGCACGCTCAGCAAGCTACAGAAGAGCTTTCTCCACTTTGGCGCTGCGCAGTGTGGTGTTTGTACGCCAGGCATGCTTATTTGTGCACAAGCACTATTGTTAGCAACGCCGCGGCCAACGCAAGTTGAAGTTGAAGACGCCTTAGGTGGTGTTTTGTGTCGGTGTACTGGCTATCGAAAAATTATTCAGGCGGTGATGCACGCCACTGACCTTAACGAAAGGCGGGAGGATTTGGTGTGCGGTAAAAACGTGGGTGCTTCTATAAAGCATCTAGATGGGATACCGAAAGTTAACGGTGCGCTTCGATTTGGTGCCGATACGGTTCCAGCCAACGCCTTAGCACTTCGACTGGTCCGTAGTGAACATCACAGTGCTCGTTTTGTTATGGGTGATATAGACGCTTATGTTAATTCTCTGCACGGTGTGGAATGTGTATTGACTGCACGCGATATTAGTGGTCAAAACTGCTTCGGAGTTATTGGCCCCTTTGCCGATCAACCTGTATTTGCTGATCAGCAGGTCCGTTTTCGAGGTGAGGCAATTGCTGCTGTGGTTGGCGATCCGTGCGTTATTGCTAACCTTGATTTAAGTGAGTTTCCAGTTGTCTGGGATGTACTTGACGCAATGCTCAAGCCTGAGCAAGCGCTACAAGCTGATGCATTAACACTACATGAAACCCGTGAAAGCAATATTCTCGTCAGAGGGTTGGTTGAGCGAGGCGATGTTCTGCAAAGCATGACTCAGTGTTCGCACACAACAATGGTGAGATCCTCCACGCCGTTCATCGAACATGGGTATATTGAGCCAGAAGCAGGCTACGCCCAGCGCATAGGCAACAAAGTCGAAATTTTTGGATGTACGCAAGCTGCACAAATGGATCGCGAAGCGATTGCCGAGATCATGGGGCTCGACAAGAGCGATGTACGTGTAATGCCCTCTGCCTGTGGTGGAGGGTTCGGTTCCAAGCTTGATATCACCTTTCAGCCTTACATTGCGCTGGCAGCATGGCAAACCAACAAACCGGTTTGCGTGTGCTTCACGCGCCCTGAATCCATGCGCTCCACCACCAAACGGCATCCATCGTCCATTAGTTTGCAAGTGGGCTGTGATGAGCGGGGAATGGTTCAGGCGTTTGACTTTGATGGCACTTTTAATACCGGAGCTTATGCAAGCTGGGGCCCAACGGTTGCCAACAGAGTGCCTGTGCACGCCTCAGGCCCGTACTTCATTCCTCATTACAGAGCGCGTAGTTTGGCAGTGCACACGAATACGCCTCCAGCCGGTGCATTTCGCGGCTTTGGCGTTCCTCAGTCAGCTATCGCACAAGAGTGCGCTTTCGATGAACTGGCCGATCAACTGGGCATTGATAAGCTCGAGTTTCGTTTGCGCAATGCGTTGGTCAACGGCGCGTCCACAGTCACAGGGCAGGTGTTCGAATCAGGTGTTGGTATCGTAGAGTGTTTGCAAGCATTAAAGCCTGCTTGGGAAGAGGCATTGAGCAAAGTTAAAGAACACAACGACACTGCAAATGGTTCAGTTATCAGAAAAGGTGTAGGGCTTGCCGCATGTTGGTACGGATGTGGCAATACATCCTTGCCAAATCCATCAACTATCAGGTTTGGTGTTAAGCCCAGTGGTGAAATTGTGCTGCACCAAGGCGCTATGGATATCGGCCAAGGCGCAAACACAGTGATCACTCAGATAGCCGCTGATGCGCTGGGTGTCCCCGCGCATGATTTATCACTGATCGATGGTGATACCGATCTAACACCAGACTGTGGAAAAACATCTGCGTCGCGTCAAACCTTTATTACTGGTGCTGCAGCCAAACAAGCTGGAGAAGTATTGCGCGCTCAAATTTTGCGCCACGCCAATGTACGCTCAGATGCGCAGATAGAATCGGGCAACAGCTCAATCACTCTGACTGGTGATGGGCCAACAGTATCGTTGGATCTAAACGGCCTGCCGGTAAACCCATTGGGCTACGTGTTCATGGCAGAAGAAACCTTTGACCCGGTTACCGAAGCGCTAGATGAAAAAGGTCAAGGCAAGCCATACGCACAGTTTGGCTATGGTGCGCAGATGATTGAAGTTAGTGTTGATACTCGCTTAGGACTGGTGAAGCTTGACCACATCACTACAGCACATGACGTTGGCAAAGCGATTAATCCGATGCTGGTGGAAGGCCAAATAGAGGGCGGAGTGGCACAAGGTATTGGTATGGCGCTAATGGAAGACTACCAGCCGGGACGCACAGAAAATCTACACGACTATCTGATGCCAAGTATCGGCGACATGCCTGACTTCACCCATGTCATTATTGAAGTTGAAGACCCGGTTGGGCCCTATGGCGCAAAAGGCTTGGGAGAGCATGTGCTGATTCCTACAGCGCCAGCAATCATTAATGCTATTCGTCATGCCACAGGTGCGGTGGTTCGGGATCTACCCTGTACACCAGACAAAGTGCTTGCTGCCATCAATAGCGTGCAGGAGAATATATGACTGACATCGTAAAACCTCGTCGCGAACAACGGGAAAAAATTCGCTGTGATGCTTGCCCGGTTATGTGTTACATCGCTGATGGACGCTCTGGTGCCTGCGATCGGTATGCAAACAAAGGCGGACAGCTGGTGCGCCTTGACCCTTTGACTATTTTGCAACGACGTGTTGAGGAAGGTGGGGAGCTTGTACCTTTTGTCGATCGTGAAGGCGTCGATTGGGATGGCACAATCGTGCGAGCAAAAGATGCGTTTGTTACTGCAATTGGTGCAGGCACTACTTATCCAGACTACAAGCCTGCCCCTTTCATTGTTGGTAGCGTTATTGATGGTGTTGACATGGTGACAGTGGTTACCGAAGGCATCTTCAGTTATTGCGGCGCTAAACTGAAAATTGATACTGACAGGCATTTGGGAGCTGAATGCAGCACTGTGCGTGCTGCAGGCGAGGCGGTGGGGCATATGACCACAGGGGAGTACGGTTCGCAAATGCTGTCGTTAGGTGGAGTACATCACTTAACCGGTGGTAGTAAGAAAGAAGGACGGATCACCTGTGAAACGTTGTTGTCGCTATGCAATGGTGAGGCGGTTGAACTGTGTATTGATGACGGCTCCACGCTAATCGTTCAAGCTGGAGCTGCACCCATCATTGATGGTGTGAAAGAGGAGCGCATGCGCGTGGGTTGTGGTTCAGCCACAGTGGGCATGTTTGCATCGCAGTGGCAGGGGCTGGTTGATGAGGTTGTCGTAGTTGATGATCACATCACTGGCGTGGTGTCAGAGCACCAAGCAGGTAAGGTGCTTGGCTGGCCTGCATCGGGTATTCGTATTAACGGTCGTAAATCAACGCCCGGCAGGTACTTTCAGGTGGCAGATCCAGGAACCGGATGGGGAGGGACTAACCTTACGGATCCTCTCAACATTGTGGGGGAATTTAAACCTGCCATTGCCAAACCTGGGTTGTCAGTACTTATGGTGTCAACAACCGGCGAACAGTTTGCGTATTACGAACTCGATGATGAGCTTAAGCCTGTGCAGCGGCCAATGCCGGATAGACTCAAACCCAGCATTGAGCTAATCGAAGAAAATTGTGAGCCTGCATTGTGCAGTGTTGTATTTATGGGAGGGGCTGGTGGTTCTCTTCGTGCGGGTGTGACCACTAATCCTGTGCAATTAACCCGTTCAGTTAAAAAGTCGCTTACCCGGGTGACCTGCGCTGGCGCACCAACCTACACGTGGCCTGGAGGCGGCATTACGGTGATGAGTGATGTGACGCTTATGCCAAGTAATGCGTTTGGCTATGTACCAACCCCGGCACTGGTTGCTCCCATTGAATTCACCATGTGCAAAAAAGACTACGAAGCAATGGGGGGGCATATGGGGCATATCGTGCCGCTTAGCGACGCATTGGCGGGAGGCATTGGTAAGCAGAACGACCATACATTAACTGGGCAACGCTCTGTTATTGCGCACCCAGATGTTGATTGGCCGATGCCGGATACTCGTCATCAGTAGCGGCGCACAGTATCAATGGCTGGAGGGTGGCCAGCGATTGCATCTTCAGCACGGCCCCATAGACCTTATTATTAGCGCTAGCGGTGAGGAGCGATCAGTTGCCCGTGCTTATCAGTATGCACATGAAGCGTTTAGAGTTGTGCTTGACGATCTGGTTGCTGAGTTAGCCTCTCTTAAGCAAGTTCTACCGTCGACCTCAACAGAGCCTGCATGCTCAGTTGCTAGGCGTATGATAAGTGCGGCTAGTCAGTGTGCAGATCTGGATACTGTTACGCCCATGATTGCTGTTGCCGGGTCGGTGGCAGATCATGTTCTTGACGCGATGCTCAAAGCCCCCAGTCTGGATCGAGCGTACGTTAACAACGGTGGGGACATAGCGCTGTGGTTGGCTGCCGATCAAACCTTTACCATAGGCATTTGCGATAATGTGGAGACAGGGGCCATTGCTACACATCTGACTCTAGACGCGAGACACTCGGTCAATGGCATAGCCACAAGCGGGTGGCGTGGCAGGAGTCACTCTCTGGGGATAGCTGATGCTGTGACGGTGCTTGCCAGTTGTGCAGCTGACGCTGATGCCGCGGCTACCGTTATTGCCAATGCAGTGGACATCCCGGGCTCATGCTCTGTACATCGAGTGCCTGCAACTGAACTTTCACCTGATTCCGATCTGGGTTTGCGCTTGGTGACGGTTAGGGTAGATGCGCTAACAAGTGCCGAGATTGAGTTAGCATTGCAACGAGGACGCGATAAAGCTAAAGCGTTGCTGGAAAGACAGGTGATATCAGCCGCGTACATTTCTTTGGCAGGCTCTAACATCGTTTGTGATCAAAAAACCAACATACTACGTGCAGGAGCAATGCATGCCTGAAGTAATTGTCCGCAAGTCTGTCGTGACTATCGACGAGATTTTCCATGAAGGTGGTCCGCCGAGTAAAGTGCCATTAAGGCGTGGGGCGATATCGTCAGTTATCGTTAACCCGTATGCGGGGCGCTATGTGGAAAGTATTACTGGGTTTATTGATGATTTACGGCCACTAGGTTTGCAAATGGCTAAAGACTTATTGCAAGCATTGGGTGGTGATCCTGTCGTGGTGGAAGGTTACGGCAAAGGCGCAATAGTTGGCGAGGCTGGCGAGCTTGAACATGGCGCTTTATGGCATGCCCCTGGTGGTTATTCCATGCGCGATCAATTGCCCGCATCAAAGGCCATTGTGCCGTCAACCAAAAAAGTGGGTGGCCCAGGCACCTTGCTTGATGTGCCGGTAACACACTCAAACGCTTCTTACGTGCGCTCGCATTTTGACGCAATAGAGGTTGGATTAAGCGATGCCCCAAGGGCCAACGAGATAGTAGTAATACTGGTTATGACAACGGGTGCGCGTATTCATAATCGATCGGGTGGCTTAGCCGCTGCAGATGTTAAAGGTGAGGACGGATTAAAATGAGTACTGCAAAAATCAGAAAAATTGTGACAAGTGTTGACTGCACTTATCTGGAGATGGGGCAGGCAATTAATCCGCCCACACGTCGTGCGGTTAGTGTTGCCGTTATTGAAAATCCATTTGCAGGCGAGTATCACGAAGATCTGGAAGCATTGATGGTGATAGGCGAAGAGCTTGGCGGATTACTAGGCCAAAAGTGTGTCGAAGCATTGGGCATTGAGCCTGCGGATGCTCAAAGTTACGGTAAGTCTGCCATGGTGGGTGAGAATGGTGAACTTGAGCACGCTGCCGCCATTTTGCATCCGCGTTTGGGTAAGCCTTTGCGTGCAGCCGTTGAGAAAGGTGCAGCGTTGGTGGCCTCTAGCAAAAAAATGGGTTCTATGGGGCAGGCGCTTGATGTGCCATTGGGCCATAAGGATGCGGCTTATGTGCGCTCACATTTCGATGGCATGGAAGTGCGTATTAACGATGCACCTCGTGCCAATGAAATTATGGTGGCTGTGGCCGTCACAGACAGTGGCAGACCATTGCCTCGCGTGGGAGGCCTTGAGGCAAGCGATACCGAAGGTAAAGACGGTTTGCGATAACTACTTTGGGCGTTGCATTATTTGGGCGTTGCATTCAATGTCAATTTGCATTTCATGCAACGCCGACGTTCGATATTACTTCTGAATCAAGCGCATTAGTGCGGGTATGGTTGATTCACCATGCCCATCGTCAACTGCTGCCTTGAGGCGTTTTTCAGCCGCCGCGGGTAGGGTTGCATCGACTCCAACAGCTTCGGCCATTGAGTTGAAGTAACCCATATCTTTGTATCCATTTTTCAAAGCAAATTCAAGCTTTGACTCATCACCTGAAGTTGCCGCCTCCATCATCCAGCCAAAGAAGTCACTGCGGTTAGGGCCAGCGGCCATGACATCATTAACACGTCCAATGTCAACACCGCCAGCGCGAGCTACAGCCATAGCCTCGGCGGTTAAACAGGCAACAGCCATTGAATAACCATTGTTGATGAGCTTGATGCGATGGCCAATGCCAAGCCCGCCTACGTGAAACAAATTCTCTGACATAGTTTCCAGTAGAGGTGTGGCTCGCTCAAAGTCAGCTTCACTGCCGCCTGCCATCATATTCAACGTGCCAGCCTCTGCAGCGGCAGCGGAGCGCCCAAGTGGCACATCCATCATGGAGCATCCTTTTGCTTCAAGGGCTTTGCCTAGAGCAAGAGTAGATTCAGGCTTGGACGTTCCACAATCTATTAATAGAAAAGGGTCGCCATCGACACTCAGTAACCCATGAACAATATCTTCAACTACATCTGAAGTAGTGACACACAGGATGACCACATCCACATGGCCTCGCATGTCGGCTGCGCTTTTGAACTCAGTGGCTCCCATTGCCATCAAGCGTTCAACAGGCTCACGACGAGAGTGCCCCATAATGCTCAATGGATAGCCGGCCTTAGCGACATTAGCTGCCATGCCAACACCCATAGCACCTAATCCGATAAACCCAACGCGTTCATTTTTGCTCATGGTTGACTCTTTAAATTTTGGGAAGAAGTAAGCCGTAATAAATCGGTTGTAAAAAACAAGCGGTAAAAAACTGGCTGTAAACCATTCAGCATTAAGACACTATCGAAGGTAACCGTGCTGCTGGCGGTGTATTGCGGCTTCGGGTAGAGGTCACTTTGCCATCAATAATGGTCATACCGATACCGGGTAAGTTACCTTGTTGAATGCTCTCCAGCATATCCTTACCCGGTGAGTGTTGTGCCTGATCAAGTATAATAAAATCGGCAGACATTCCCTTCTCAATAATGCCAGTGTCGAGTTCGCGCATACGTGCGGTATTGCCCGTGGCAAAGCAGAATGCGATTTCGGCTGGTACGTTCCCGAGGCTGGATAGCATGGCAATCATGCGTAAAATGCCTAACGGCTGTACACCTGAGCCTGCCGGTGAGTCGGTGCCGAGAATGATTCGCTCAGATTCCTTAATTTCAAAGGCCGTGCGCATAGCCAAAAGGCCCGCACGTTCATTGCCATTGTGTACGATCTCGATGCCTCGTTTGCAGCCCTCGCAAAGGCAGATAATTTGATCATCAGGTAAAGCGGTATGGCCGCCGTTGATGTGACCGATAATATCGGCGTCTGCTTCCAGAACGATATCTGCGTCTATCAGGCCAGAACCTGGAATAGACGGGCCACCGGTATGAATGGTGGATTGCATGCCGTACTTGCGCGCCCACTTGACCATTTGGGCTGCTGTTTCACCGGCCTTTACAGTACCCAAGCCAACCTCACCCAGAAGTTTTACACCCGCTTCAGACAGCTCTTTGAAGTCGTGCTCTTCCATACCTTCTTCAAGTATTGGCGCACCTGCATGCATCTTTACGCCAGATGGACGAAAATTTTCATACCAACGCTGTGATGCGATAGCCATGGCTTTCAAGCCGACGATGTCTTTTGGCCTGCCCGGCAGGTGCACTTCACCAGCGGAAATCATGGTGGTAACGCCGCCGTGCAAGCATGAATCTATCCAGTGAATTTGTTGTTGGCGAGGTGTGTAGTCCCCAATGACTGGATGTACGTGGCTGTCAATAAGCCCTGGCGCTAGCCACGTATCAGCGGCATCAATAACGACATCGGCGTTGTCGGTATTGAGCTCTTTTTCATGTCCGATGTCTGTGATTAGACCATTTACAGCGATGACACAGTCCCCATCAATAAGCGGCGCTTCAAGCTTACCGGACAAGATGCGACCTATGTGCCGAATAACCAGCTTTGGTGTGGTGTTTTCAGTCATGTTTGATGCGTCTGGTTTATGAATGGTTAATAGTGCTACAAAAGACGAGCTTCGTGCAAGAGACTATTGCGGGGCAATTAATCCGACGGTTAAATTGCGTGGTTTGTATTAGTCATGAATTTTTTTCAACAGTTGGATGAGTCGCTCAGTTTCTCGTGGGCTTAAACCTTTCAGTGTTTGGTGTGTAATGTTTTGCGCCACAGGGATGGCGCTAGTCAATTCTTGTTGCCCGGCAGTTGTTAGTGTGATTTTTAGTCTGCGCTTGTCAGCAGGGTCTGCCCTAGCTTGTACAAATTGTTTTTTTAGGAGGCGATCAACCACGCCGTTGGTCGTTGCTGCATCGATGCCTATGTGACGTCCCAGTTCGTTTTGCGATGCACCCCCAAGCTCGTGCAGCTTTACCAGTAAAGAAAATTGGGTGGGAGTCAAATCAGGCATATGTCGTTGAAAAATTTCTAGGTGTCGCTGGTTCGCTAATCTGAGCAAGTAGCCGATTTGTTCCGACAGGGAATATTTATCAGCCACATCGCTTGTCTCGACATTTTTTTTCGTTTTAAGCATACAAATATTCTCGGTAATTCAAATACAAGCTTGACCTTTTGAGTGAATCCAGTATAAATAATCGCTGAACTGTTTGTTCGTGTACAAACAGTATCATTTTGTGAGTAAACGCAAAGTGGTGAATTTAAAAGAGGAGTGTCTGCCCAATGTCGAGCAATAATCAAAATGCATACGTTTATAATGCGTGGTACGTTGCTGGCTGGTCGTCTGAATTTAACGAGGAATTGACTCCGCTTGTTATTCTGGAGCAAGCATTGGTTGCCTACCGTTGTGCCGATGGCTCTGTTGCCATTTTGGAAGATCGCTGCCCACACCGCTTGCTACCCTTGTCTAAAGGGCAACGCATTGATGACAACATCCGCTGTGGCTATCATGGCATGACGTTCAACGAACGTGGCAAATGTGTGCGAATCCCTGGTCAGGATAACATTCCATCGTCTGCCTACGTACGTGCTTATTCCATTCACGAAAAAAACAATATCGTGTTTATCTGGATGGGGGACCCTGAAAAGGCAGACATACATACAATTTTTGATCTGCCACAGTTCGCCAGTGACGACTGGCATGCGCATCAAGGTGATGCTCTACACCTTCAATCCCATTATTTAAATGTAGCCGAAAATCTGGTAGATCCAGCACACGTCAGCTTTGTGCACCCGACAACTCTGGGCAATTCAGCCAGCGAAGACGTCCCTGTGCATGTAGATGTCGATAGCGATGTGTTGGTGGCTTGGCGTTGGATTCGTGATGCACCGCCAATTGGTTTTTTTCAGAAATTTGGTGAATTTGAAGGAAATGTTGATCGCTGGCACTACTACTACTTACATATGCCTTGCACTGCAGTGATAGATTTCGGTAGCGCATCGGTAGATGCCAAGCTTGAAGAATCAGAGCGCGATAAGGGTGTTCGGATTTTTGCGTTGCATTTTCTTACCCCTGTTAATGAGCATTACACCATTGATCGTTGGATGCATTTGCGGAACGCGGCGCTGGATGATGAACAGGCATCAGACCAGATGGACGCTATGTTTCGTATTGCGTTCAACGAAGATAAAGAGATCCTTGAGGCCATAGATGAGGCTGAGAAACGGCCGCAACTTCGTAAGCCTATCCGTTTGGCTATCGACAAAGGCCCCATGGTTTATCGGCGCCGAATAGCATCACTAATTGAGGATGAAATCAGTAGTGAAGAACCAACCACGCTTGTTGGGTAACAAGCGATTATCAATAGATGGCTAACAACGGGCGATGAGCAAAGTAGCGATGATAGACACTGCGTCTTGTTTTTACAGAAGCCAATAGTGGTATTTTACGGCAATATTTTACGAAAAATTGATGTAAAAGTTAGTGAGATCGCGTGAGGCAACATGGCAGGATGCTTGAGAAAGCACACGGTATTTTTTATTTCTTTTGACCTAATAATCAAGGAGTACAAAATGAAAGGTTTAAAACAGTTTGTTCTTGCAGCCGTTACAACTACCGCATCGATGGTGGGGTTTGTCGGTTCGGCTAATGCAGCTGATCCTATTCTCATCGGTGAGATTAACCACTATAAGCGTATGGCGGCTTTTGCTGAACCCTATAAAAATGGCATCGAGCTGGGTCTCGAACAAATCAACGCAGCAGGTGGTGTTATCGGTCGACCGTTAGAATTTATTTATCGTGATGATCAAGGCAAGCCAGGTGAGGCAATTAAAATTGCGGAGGAACTAGTAAGTCGTGAAGGTGTTGCCATGATCACCGGAACAATTCTCAGCAACGTTGGTTTGGCTATCTCCTCATTTGCTGCTGAAAAAAAGGTGGTGTATCTGGCTTCTGAACCTTTAGCAGACGCTTTAGTGTGGGAAGCAGGTAATGACTACACATTTCGTTTACGTACATCGACCTACATGCAAGCCGCTATGCTGGCTGAGGAGGCCGCGAAAACTGATGCTGTCACCTATGCCACCATCGCTCCAAACTACGCGTATGGCAAAGATGCTGTTGCCGCGTTTAAAAAAGCCTTGCTTGCATTGCGTCCCGATGTTGAATTTGTTACTGAACAATGGCCCGCTTTGTTCAAAATTGATGCAGGCGCGGAAGCGCAGGCTATCGAACGCGCAAAGCCAGATGCCATCTATAACGTGACTTTTGGTGGAGACCTGGCGAAATTTGTTCGTGAAGGTACCACACGTGGATTATTCGATGGGCGTGCCGTTTATGGATTGTTAACGGGCGAGCCTGAGTATCTTGAACCACTTGCTGATGAAGCTCCTGAGGGCTGGACAGTCACCGGTTATCCTTGGTACGACCTTAATGATGATGCCAACAAGGCGTTCGTTGATGCCTACTTAGCTCGCTACGACACGCACCCAAAAATTGGTTCACTGGTGGGTTTCATGACGGCTCAATCAATTGCCGCAGCACTTGAAAAGGCAGGTTCCACTGAGACTGAAGCACTACGACAGGCGTTTGTTGGGCTTGAAGTATCTACGCCAGTGGGTGATATTGTTTATCGTGAGCAAGATCATCAATCTACTATGGGCGCTTTTGTGGGTACCACGGCCCTACGTGATGGTGGCGGTGTGATGGTGGACTGGACCTATAAAGCTGGGGCCGATTACTTACCGTCCGATGAAGAAGTGGCTCGTTTGCGGCCTGTGAGCAAATAGATGATTCCGCGTATGTGTATCGCTTGTTCTTTTGTTTTGATTAGCTGACGACGTCAAGACTATGGGATTGTTTATTGCTCAATTGTTAACTGGTCTAGCCAACGCGGCAACACTGTTTCTTGTGGCATCGGGTTTATCACTCATTTTTGGTGTCACAAGAATAGTCAACTTCGCGCACGGTTCCTTTTATATGCTGGGTGCTTTTGTTGGCTACTCTTTAATGCAAGTGTTGCCGGGAGCAATAGGTTTCTGGGCGTCTGTTTTGCTGGCTGGAATCATTGTTGGCATTATTGGGTTGATCGTGGAGGTGTTGGTACTTCGGCCTGTCTATAAAGCGCCAGAGCTATTTCAATTGGTGGCAACATTTGGCGTCATTCTAGTTATACAAGACTTAGCACTTTTGGTCTGGGGAGCAACAGATTTGTTGGGACCACGTGCGCCAGGGTTAAAGGGTGTGATCCGCATCATGGGTGAGCCTGTGCCTAAATACGATATCGCTCTTATAGTGCTAACGCCCTTCGTCCTGTTCGCCTTGTGGTATCTGATTGCCCGAACCCGTGTTGGGATTTTGGTGCGTGCAGCAACGCAAGACAGAGAAATGGTTGCAGCTTTAGGTGTCAATCAGTCCTGGTTATTTACGGGAGTGTTTTTCTTGGGAGCGACCTTGGCAGGACTAGGTGGTGCTATCCAGTTACCTAAAGGAGGTGCTGATCTTCTGATGGATTTCAACATACTCGCAGCCATTTTTGTCGTAGTGGTTATTGGAGGAATGGGGTCTTTGCCTGGCGCCTATATTGCCGCTGTACTGATATCTGTACTCAATGTTTTTGGTGTTTCGTATTTACCGCAAAGCACGCTGGTGTTGATGTTTGTTGTTATGGCTGTAGTGTTAATTATTCGGCCTTACGGATTGTTGGGTCGAGAAGAGGTGGCCGGAGAGCATGGGCAGGTGGGTGAGCCCGATCGTCCTATCAAGCCTGCCGGTACCGTTGCACGGGTGCTTGTGGCTTTGTTGCTGCTTGCCCTGTTTGCTTTGCCATTGGCCGGATCCCATTATCTGGTTGTCCTAGCTACCGACATCATTATTTTTTGCTTGTTTGCGGCTAGTTTGCACTTTTTGCTGGGACTTGGAGGTTTGGTGTCTTTCGGCCATGCAGCCTACTTTGGTGGTGGTGCCTACGTAGCTGCATTGTTTGTTACGCATGCAAACACGCCCATGGAGTTGGCTTTCTTGCTAGCTCCACTTGGTGCTGGGTTTGCTGCCCTTATTATTG
The DNA here is from genome assembly GCA_023300375.1 of Granulosicoccus sp. Lineage (GTDB taxonomy): Bacteria > Pseudomonadota > Gammaproteobacteria > Granulosicoccales > Granulosicoccaceae > Granulosicoccus. The sequence goes on from JALZWO010000217.1 coordinate 17,113, forward strand.
GCTGGTTGTGTCTGCGATTAACCGGTGTTTACTTTGCTATGTTGACGCTTGCATTGGCGCAACTGCTTTGGTCACTGGTGTTTCAATGGGATGAGTTCACAGGGGGGGACGATGGCCTGGTCAATATCTGGCCATCTGAGTGGTTGTCCGATGCCAATACGTATCTGTACTTGACCATCATTGTTGGTGTGGGCGGTATCATTTTGCTTCGCCACATTGCGCATTCACCGTTTGGTTACGCTTTACGTGCGTCTCGTGATTCGCAGCGTCAAGCTGAAGCTACGGGTATCGATACGAAAAAAATTCAATTGATGGCTTTTACTATTGCTGGTGTCCTCGCAGGTGTCGCTGGCGCTCTGTTTGTGTTTTCGAAAGGCAGTATTTTTCCTAATGAATTGGAGATCGCCAAATCTTTTGATGCGCTGATAGTGGTGTTTCTTGGCGGTGTCAAAACACTCTCAGGGGGTGTCGTTGGCGCCGCTTCATTAGAGTTGACTAAAGACTACCTCACACGTTTTGAATACTGGCGTCTTGTGTTGGGCTTACTTATTATTGCCGTAGTGATACTTGCGCCTCGAGGTATTGTAGGGTCTTTGCGTGTCTTGTTTGAACGTGTGAGAGGGGCAAGCAAATGAGCGCTGTATTAGAGGTGCGTGGCTTAAGTAAGTCCTTTGGTGGTATTCAAGCGGTAAGTAATGTAGATTTTTCAGTGGCCAAAGGCGAGCTCTTAGCGTTTATCGGTCCCAATGGTGCGGGTAAGACGACGTGTTTTAATATGCTCATGGGACAGTTAAGGCCTTCTGGTGGTGATGTGTTCTTGAATGGTGAAAAAATCACTGGTATGCAGCCGCGCAAGGTGTGGCGCAAAGGGGTTGGCCGCACATTTCAAATAACCGGCACTTATCAGTCAATGACGGTTATTGAGAATGTGCAGATGGCAATAATCTCGCACAACAAACGTTTGTTTTCAATTAAGCCCTACGCGACGCATCTGTACCGTGAGCAAGCAATGAGCCTGCTTGAACTTGTGGGTATGCCTGATCAGGCTGAGCGAGCCTGCTCTATTTTGGCATACGGTGATCTGAAGCGGCTTGAGCTTGCCATCGCACTGAGCCACGCCCCTTCGCTTTTGCTAATGGATGAACCTACTGCAGGTATGGCCCCTAGTGAGCGTATCGCTCTTATGGAGCTTACGGCGAAAATTGTCGCCGATAAAGGTATCAGTGTGTTGTTTACTGAACACGATATGGATGTTGTTTTTGGTCACTCGCATCGCATCATGGTGCTTAACAGGGGTGAGTTGATTGCAGAGGGTTCTGCAGATATGATTCGTAATAACCCTATGGTGCAGCAAGTGTATTTGGGTGGCGGTAGCGTGTTTAACAATGAGCAGCAGAGTGATCAATCCCATGCTTGAGCTCGAAGATGTCAACAGCTTTTATGGTCGCGCACATATACTTCGCGATCTGTCGTTCAAGGTGGGTGAGGGCGAAGTTGTCTCGCTGTTGGGACGTAACGGTGCGGGCAAAACCACCACTGTCAAGTCCATCATGCAGCTTGTTAAACCGGCCAGTGGTTCAGTGAGGTTTGAAGATAGTGAGCTTACGGCACTGCCCACTCACCGCGTTGCTAAGTTGGGCGTTGGCTATGTACCTGAAGAACGACGCATCTTTACTGACCTTACGATTAGTGAAAACCTAGAAGTGGGTCGTCAACCTCCCAGAGAAGGTGTTATTGAGTGGACAACTGAGCTACTTTTCGAATTGTTTCCCAATCTGGCTGAGCGGCGGGATAACCGTGGTAAGGCATTGTCGGGTGGTGAGCAACAGATGCTTTCTATAGCCAGGACATTAATGGGTAATCCGCGATTGTTACTACTTGATGAGCCGAGTGAGGGCATTGCTCCTGTTATTGTTGAGCAGATGGCAAAAACTATTCTCAAAATTAAATCTGAAGGTCTGCCCGTTTTGATCTCGGAGCAGAACCTGCATTTTGCACGGCTAGTCTCCGATCGCGCAATAATTATAGAGAGCGGTGTTAAAAAGTTCGATGGCTATTTCGAGCAGCTTGATGCACAGCCAGAAATTCGTGAGGCCTATCTGTCAGTTTGACCCTGTAGAGTGCTACCCTTTGGGATAACAATACTACTGGCAGTACTATCAGTGACTCATTCTAATCCCCTGATCAACGCCGAGCCCGGCCGTGAAGATGCGCAAGAACGCGCTATGCGGCCAAAAAAGCTCTGTGACTATCATGGGCAAAAAGCGGTAGCTGAGCAGATGGATTTGTTTATCTCTGCGGCCAAGTTGCGTAGTGAGGCGCTAGACCATGTGTTGGTGTTTGGCCCTCCGGGTCTTGGTAAAACTACGCTGGCAAACATCATCGCCAACGAGCTAGACGTTCGTATTTTGCACACTTCTGGGCCTGTGCTAGAGCGCCCTGGCGACCTTGCGGCCATTCTTACGAATTTGGAAGCCAACGATGTGTTGTTCATTGACGAAATTCATCGCATGAGTGCGCTGGTTGAAGAAGTGCTGTACCCAGCCATGGAAGACTATCAAATCGATATTATGACTGGCGAAGGTGTTAGTGCTCGCTCATTCAAGATTGATTTGCCGCCTTTCACGCTTGTGGGTGCGACCACCCGAGCTGGATTACTGAGTTCGCCATTGCGTGACCGATTCGGAATCGTGCAAAGGCTTGAGTTCTACAACGTTCACGATTTGGCTGGCATCGTTGCACGGTCCGCCAAACTGCTCAGCGTTGAAATAGATGAGAAAGGTTGCACCGAAATAGCTCGACGCGCTAGGGGAACCCCGCGAATAGCTAATCGCCTGTTGCGTCGAGTGCGCGATTTTGCCGACATTCGTGCTGATGGCACTATTAACTCAGCAACAGCTGATGCTGCTCTAAATTTGTTAGATGTTGATAAGTTAGGTTTGGATGTCATGGATAGACGGCTTCTCAATGCCATTATTCATACATTTAGTGGTGGGCCAGTAGGAATCGACAACCTGGGTGCCGCGTTGTCGGAAGAGTCTGGAACACTGGAAGAGGTCATCGAGCCATACCTTATTCAACAAGGTTTAATGATGCGCACTCCTAGGGGGCGAATTGTCACAGCGCGGACTTATGAACATCTGGGGCTTCCGCCTGTAGAGCAGGTTCAGCAATAGCCAATAATGCCTGTCCCGAAGTGACGCTGATGTGGCCTGTGCTGTGTTGCTTTTTGGTGGTTAATCTAGACTTTGATAACAATAATGCTTATTTTTGTCAATAAGTGTGTCGACAGTGTCTTTTAGTGCCTGAATAATGACTTCGTTTAGCTCGCGCAGATGTAATTCAATGCATTTATAACTAATTGTTGCTCTGCCTCTGTATTTTCAAAGCTGGTCTGCAATAATCAGAATATGCTTGATTTCTCCATACCCATCAGGGTCTACATAGAAGATACGGATGCAGGCGGCGTTGTTTATTACGCCAACTACCTAAAGTATATGGAACGTGCTCGTACCGAGTGGCTCAGAGGGTTAGGCTTTGAGCTGGACGAGTGGCAGGTTAAGCACCGGACGTTATTTGTGGTGCGATCTTTGAATATCGAATATCGTCAGCCGGCACGGTTTAACGATCAGCTAGAAGCATCGCTTGAGTTAGAGACGTTAAAACGCGCCAGTTTGATCTGCTCCCAAACTATCATGCGTGGGGGTAGTATCATAACCACAGCCAAGGTAACGTTGGCTTGCATCAATGCAAATACCCTGTCACCACAAGCTATACCCAACCCCTTCAGAGAGGCGATGAAAGTTGAACGCTGATTTATCAATCTTGCATTTGATTAGAGATGCCAGCCCTGTAGTTCAGGGAGTTATGGTCATTCTTGTCATTGCCTCTGTTATGTCTTGGGCGCTTATCATTGGCAAATCGCGTCAACTACGACGAGCCAAAAAAATGGCTGACGAATTTGAGAGTGACTTCTGGGGGTCGTCTGACATTTCTGGAACCTACTCGCAATTGACTCAGAGGCGCGGCACGCTCGATGGCCTTGAGCGAATATTCGAGGCGGGCTTTTCCGAGTTTGGACGCCTGCGTCGTAAAACGCCCAATGACGAAATCATCATGGATGGTTCGGGTCGCGCAATGCGTATCGCGTTGTCACGTGAGGCCGATACTATCGAGACACATTTGCCATTTTTGGCAACTGTCGGCTCAATCAGTCCTTATGTTGGATTGTTCGGAACCGTATGGGGCATCATGAATTCATTTACGGCTCTTGGAAACGTGCAACAAGCGACGTTGGCCATGGTAGCGCCCGGTATCGCCGAGGCATTGATAGCTACAGCCATAGGGTTGTTCGCAGCCATTCCGGCCGTGGTGTTTTACAATCGATTTGCAACCGATGTTGACCGATTGCTTAACCGCTATGAAAATTTCTCGGAAGAATTTTCTACAGTGCTGCAACGTCAGACTATCCGTCGTGGTACCACTGAAGAGAATGACGCAGTCTGATGAATACTGGGTGCCTCGTCGATAGCAGGTGGGTTGGGCGGCGTCCTAACCTGATTTGTGCCGCGGCTGTGTTGAATCAAGGCAACAACTACTGGCAGCCAGGGGTGTTTGATCGTGGCTAGAGCGGTAATCAGTGTCCGTCGCACGCGACGTGCCCGTCGACAAGTTGCTGAGATCAATGTAGTGCCGTACATTGATGTCATGCTTGTGTTGTTGGTGATTTTCATGATTACTGCTCCGTTGTTACAAACAGGCGTCGAAATTGATCTGCCAGATGCAGCAGCCACACCTATTGCCAATGTTGAGGGTGAGAGCCAAGAGCCACTCATACTATCGGTGGATGCTCAGGGCCAATGGTTTTTGAATGTGGGTGAAGAACCAGAATCACCGTTGACGCGCGAAGAGGTGCAGCGACTGGCCAGTGCCGTATTGAGGCTAAACCCCAGTAGGCGTGTCCTTGTTGCAGGCGATCAGGCCATTGAATATGGTCAGATCATGCAGGCTATGGTTACGCTACAGTTGTCTGGCGCTCCAGAGATCGGTCTGATGTCGGATCCAGCCAGGTGAGCTGATGATTGAGCTGCTTCGCAAATACCCTGTCGCCATCATTTTTTCCGTGTTTCTGCATGGAGCATTGGCTGTCGGGTTGGTTTTTCAGCTTGCGAATTTACCTGAGACTGGGGGGCAAAGCGACGTTGATGAAGCGCCCATTCAGGCAGTAGCGGTAAGTGAGGCCGATATTCAAGCTGAAGTGCAGCGACTACAGCAGCTTGAAGAGCAGCGCGAACAACAGGCAATAGCCGAGCAACAAGCCCTTGAAGAGACGGTGGCTGCGTTAGAAAATGCCCAGCAAGAGGCTGAAGATAGGCTTGCAGAGGCGGAGCAACTCACTGAGCAGCAACGCAGCGAGTCCGAAGCTGAAAAAGCGCGCATAGAAACATTGCAAGCTGAGGCTTCGGATTTGGAAAGGCTGCGTGCAGAACAGCGCCGCAATGCTGAAGCCGAAGCTGCTCAATTAAAATTGCTGCGAGAACAAGAGGCCTCGTTAACTGAGCAGCAGGTTCTTGAGCGTGAAATTATGCTCGAGCGCTTGCGCCAAGAACGACTGCGTGAGGAGCAACGTATTAGTGACGCGCAAGAGCGACTTGAGCAGGAAACCCAGCGTATTGAAGACGCTAGGAACCGTACAGAAGAGGAAAGATTACGCTTAGCGGAAGAGCAAAAAATTGCTGAGGATCGAATCAGTGAATTGCAAAAAGAGGCGCGGCTTGCTGAAGATGAGAAATCGCAAGCTGAAGAAGAGAAGCGTCGCCTTGAGGAATTAGCTAGGCTTGCCGAAGCTGAGCAGGCACGAGCGTTAGAAGAAAAAGAACGTTTAGAGGAGGAGGCACGATTAGCTGATGAGGCGCGAGTTTTGGCTTTAGAAGAGGCTGCGGCATCGGAACTTGCGCGCCAGCGTTTAGAAGATGAACGTCTCGCTGCAGAACTTGCTGAGCAAAAGTTAAAAGATGAGGCTGAACGCGAGCGTCTTGAGCAAGAGCTGGCAGAGGCAGAAGCTGAGAAACAGCGACTCATTGAAGAAGCTGAAGCGGAAAAACAGCGGCTAATAGAACAAGAACGTTTGGAAGAAGAGGCTCGTCTTGAGGATGAGCGCGTTGCTGAGGAGATAAGAGTTGTAGAGGAAGCTCGAGTTGCCGAAGAAGCTAGAATAATCGAGCAAGCCAGAGCAGCTGATGCGGCCAGAGTCGCTGAAGAGGCCAGAGTCGCCGAGCAAGCTAGAGCAGCTGAAGAGCTCAGAGTTGCCGAGCAAGCTAGAGCAGCTGAAGAGCTCAGAGTTGCCGAGCAAGCCAGGGTAGCGGAAGAGGCTAGAGTCGCTGAACAATCTAGAGTAGCTGAAGAGGCAAGAGTAACTGAACAAGCTAGAGTCGCTGAGCAACAACGTTTGGCGGCAGAAACACGCCGCAAGGAAGCTGAAGCGCAACAGGCTCAAGAAGCTCAGGCTGCAAGAGAGGCGGAAGCAGCAGAACAGCTAGCTGCACAAGCCAATTCAGAAAATGCCTTGGTAGCTCGCCAGCGGCAAAGGCAATTGGCTCAGCTTAGAGGCCGTTATTTTTCTGCTATTCGCCAGCGTGTCACATCTAAATGGCGTAAACCGGCAGTGGGTAGTTTTACCGATGTTAGTTGCGTTGTCACTGTGGTACAAAATATAGGTGGTACGGTATTGCGAATTGAATCTGTGAATTGTTCTGGTGGTGGAGATCCGTTTCGTAAGTCCGTTGAGAATGCTGTGATAGCTGCATCGCCGCTGCCACAGGCCCCCGACCGAAGTTTGTTTGAGCGCAAGATCAAATTTACTTTTCGCCCAAGTTGAGTGCAGGGGCGTACATAAAGGGTTTGCAGCACTTGTAACTCCCACTTATCGCCACATCCTATGACAAACTGGAATCTTCCGGCGTTCGGCTGGTCAATGGTTTACGATAGTTGAACTCTAACTTATGTTGCCTATAAAAATTTTGTTTGCAAACTACATCAGACCGGCTCGCGGACTTTCTTTTTTACTGTTATGGCTAGTTGCCGCAAATTTCCAACTAGCGCAAGCGGTTATCGAGATTGAAATCACCCAAGGTGGCGAGAACGCCATACCTATAGCGATAGTGCCATTCGGCTGGAATGGCGTCGGACAGGTGCCTGAGGATGTGGCTGCAATAGTTGATGCAGATTTGCAACGAAGTGGTAATTTTTCGCCCCTGAACCGCGAAGATTTAGTGGCAAATCCGGTCAGTGGCGACACTCCACGATATGCTAACTGGAGGCTCTCGGGCGCTGATTTTTTGCTAATAGGCTCGGTTGAACCCGAAGATACTGGCTACATCGTGCAATTTCAGCTGTTCGATGTGATTCAGCAGGCGGTGATGACAGGCTTCAGTTTCAGGGTAACTGATCAAACCATGAGAAGTGCCGCACATCAAATTTCTGATGTGGTGTACGAAAATATCTTAGGAATACCGGGTGCATTCAATACACAGATTGCGTTTGTGTCGGTCGACGGACGAGTGGGTGGTCGCACGTACCAGTTGCAGCTCGCTGATGCTGATGGCGTCAATCCACAAACCATGCTCACCTCACCGTTTCCCATTTTGTCTCCTGCATGGGCTCCGGATGGTGTTCGACTTGCCTACGTGTCATTTGAAAACCGCACTCAGTCTGCCATCTACATTCAGGATCGACAGCAAGGCAGCCGGGTGAAGGCGATTTCAGTGCAAGGCATTAATGGGGCCCCGAGTTGGTCTCCCGATGGAACCCGACTAGCGGTTAGTCTTTCGCACGAGGGTAATCCCGAAATTTACATTTTCCAAGTAAATTCCTCTCAGCTTCAACGTGTCACACAAAGCGCATCCATCGATACCGAGCCGGTCTGGATTGACGACGACACCTTACTGTTTACGTCGAACAGAAGCGGTGGTCCACAACTTTATGAAGTCTCGGCGCGCGGTGGTCGAGCTAGCAGATTGACTTTCGACGGAAGCTACAATGCGAGTGCTACTGTATCCAAAGATGGCGCTACGGTAGCTTTTGTACACGGCACCGACATAGGTTTCCAAATAGCAGCTATCGACAGAAATTCCGGTTTGTTTCAGGTCTTAACTCAAGGCACTCTTGATGAGTCTCCGAGCTTTTCGCCAAACGGACAAATGATTATCTATGCAACTGAAAAAAGTGGTCGCGGTACCTTGGGTGCTGTATCACTAGATGGTAGCGTGGTCCAGAGTCTAACTTTAGGTGAAGCGGGCTCAGTACGAGAGCCGGCCTGGTCGCCATACCCTCAGTAGCGCGAACAGATATGTTTATAAAAATGGATTTCAAACTAATGACAATAAGAGAAAATTTACAGTTGCGTATTAACCAAAAGCCGTCTGCTACACGTCTCATTGCGGTAGTTATTTTGTCAGCCTTTCTGAGTGCTTGTGCTACCAATCCTCCTGTGATTGTTGAGCCGGAGCCAATTATTGACACAGCCACTCAGCAAAGCGCTGTAGTGCAGCCAGTGACCATTGATGGCTTGCTCGATGGTACTGAAATCGATCCCAATTCCTTAGCAGCAAAGGCGCCTCTAGAGCGCGTGATCTACTTTGATTACAACCAGTCTGAGCTGAGACCAGAATTTCTCGCTATCGTGACGCAGCACGGTCGCTTCCTCGCCGAGAATCCTGCCGCAAGAGTGAGATTGGAAGGGCACACAGATGAGCGTGGTTCGCGTGAGTACAATATTGCTTTGGGCGAAGATCGGGCCAAGACTGTTGCGCGCATGCTTCAGTTACAGGGTGTCGATTCTGACCAACTGCGCACCATCAGTTATGGTGAAGAGCTACCCGTTGATGAAGCGCATAACAGTGATGCATGGGCCAAGAACCGTCGCGTTAATGTCATTTATGAAGCAGCTGTTTTGAACTAAAACACCTCATTACGTAACTTAACCTGTGTAGCTAAGATTTACAGTGTGCTCTTGATATGTCAAATACAAGCAAAAAGCTAATCATCAAGCAACGAGTGAGTGCGCTCGCATTTACCGCTGTGATGTTGCCCGTTTTGATCTTTCCTAGTCTGTCTCAAGCTCAGGACGATGCGGGGTCTATAGAGGCGATTGATGTAAGAGTAAGCCGTATAGAGCGGGTACTTGACCAGTCCATGCTAGAGCAGTTTCAACGCGTAGACAATTTGTTGCAGGAAATACGTGGGCTTCGAGGTGAAATTGAGACACTTACGTACGAGCTTGAAACGTCCAGAAATCGCAATAACGACCTGTATGCAGACACCGACAGGCGGGTTACAGATCTTGAGGAGATTCAAGGATCCTTGGATTTATTTGACGAAGACGGCAGCTTGTCTGAAGGTGCTCTTCTGGGTGAAACCACAGCCTTTCTGGATGGCACGCAACAAGACGGGGATGCAACGGGCGCTGGAGCTCCAAGCGCAGCAGCCGTCATTGTGCAAGAAGGTGGGCCTGTCATACCCGTGTCCAATATTGCTGAATTTGGTAGTGGTCCAAAACCTCCAGCTGGTGCCTTACGTGAAACGGCGACCAATGCCGAAAAATTAGCCTACAACAGTGCTTACGATCAACTGGCCCGTGCTCAGATTCAGGAGTCGAAAAAGTCGTTTGACAGTTTTTTATCGCAATACCCTGATGGCCCGTATTCAGACAACGCCTGGTACTGGCAAGGTGAAGCGATGTATGCTCAACGAGATTTCGAGCAGGCTCTGCGAAATTTTGGTGTGGTGATTAACTCGTTCCCAAATAGTCCTAAAGTGCCCGACGCTCGATTGAAGATCGGCTTCGGACTTTACGAGCAGCAGCAGCACGATCAAGCCAGAGCAATTCTTACTGGTGTACAGGACGATTATCCTGGGCGTTCGGCCTCTGTATTGGCTCGAAAACGCTTACAACGCATGGACCGCGAAGGTCTTTAGCCTCTGTTGCATAAACTCTATTCCAAATCAGCTAATTTAAGCTGTAATTTCCGTTCGTCTTTTACCCACAGTGGCAAAGCGTTGCGGTATAGTACGCCCCTTCGGAGCAATGCTTCGAAGCAACGAATACCGTGTACCGGATCGTGATTACTGAGCTCTGTTACTTCGGTGCTACAGTAGGCGGTCACGTTTTTCGATTTGAATACAACGTTACACATTCAGGTCCTACTGTTCAGGTCGATTTAGGTGATTCGTTGCCAGTGCATTTTTTAAAAATGCCAAACCGGGGGGCGTTAGCTCAGTTGGTAGAGCATCTGACTTTTAATCAGGTGGTCGTAGGTTCGAATCCTACACGCCCCACCATCTA
>JALZWO010000218.1 GCA_023300375.1 Granulosicoccus sp.
GCAGCATGTGGGAGAATCCCCCATCAATCACATCGAGCATCATTAAGCGTGCATGCCCTGTCTGGCCTGGACAGGCATACAATATCGAAAAGCCTTCAGAATTTCCGGAGCGTGTTTTTCGGCTTACAGAATAGGCACCAGCTATTCTCTCAGGCCTCACCCCTTTAGAGGAGACTAACTCAGCATTTAAAGGATCTAGCAATTCAAGTTTTTTTTACCATTGCTCTATGCTCAATCCTGCAAGATTCTGCCATGGCATTATAACAACGGTTGTCTTACTGTTAGTGACAACCCGTATATCGTCATCGTACTTATCATCCCACCCACTCGGTGCTTTGACGGTTTCGTTGGCGAACAGCGCTGTGGCCATGATCAGCAGTGTCAGACCTAATATGCCTTTGCGCATTAACTTCATAATCATGATGCATAAATCTTAAAAGAAACATCGAGCATGTGTAGTTATTCTTAAATGAAAACAACATCAACATGTTGCACAATGCCTACTCATACTGACTAGCGGCATTAATTGCACAGTACCTTCAAACAGAACAATGAGGTATTTCAAAGTATGCTATAAAAATGCCAGAAGCCATATCGGTGAATTTAATCAATGCCTGAAAATGCCATGATTATAGGTATTTTTGTGTCAACCCTTCCACAAAATCAGGCAAGATTAATGTACTACAACGTCATTCATATTCGTTCAGCTTCTGTACAGCATGATGGACAGATACTCACAGATTTAAGCGGTAGTTGAAAACGAAGTACCATTACCTACAAACCATAGCTTCAATTTTGGAGAGTGATCGGTTTTGGGAAAAACACAAATTGGTGCCACAACAATTGACGCGATCAACCCAAAGGCTACATTAGTATCCTGATAACGAAATCAAAGCACTCATACTGTGCTATTTGAGCATGATTCACCCATGACTTCGACAAACATCGAGTCTTTCAGTCATTTTTGAACTATTTGCTCAAGATATGAAATACCGCTCACCGTTAAACTTAAAATAGCGGTGTATTATTTAGCAGCGATATTTTGGTAAAATGGCTGGAGCCAAGCATAGTTGCTATCAACCGGGTCATTGCCTACATAAGCGTGAGAAATACAGAGTTAATAAATGGCACATACAACAATCATATTTGAAAACCCAAAAAGTGGCGCAATCAAGGAAGCCCCTGTCGGCTTTTCATGGACTACTTTCCTTTTTGGTTTTTTTCCAGCGTTATTTAGAGGCGATTGGAAGTGGGCAGGCATAATGTTACTTTTGCTACTTGTAACATTTGGCTTAAGCGGATTCGTCTTCATGTTCATATACAACAAGCTGTATATCAAGGATCTAATTGGAGCCGGTTTCAAAGCCAAATCGATAGGTAATGGGAATATGGATTATGCTTCAGCGGAAATCGGTATGGAAATTCCTCTGTTAGAGACGAAATAAGTCACTTGCGTTTCTGCCGGGCAAGATAACGTATCCCCACTTACGTGGGGATCACGAGCTTAAAGCAGCGCCATTTGTATAAACAATACAAGAGCAGACTAAATATAACTTTATAAAGAAGAGCCCTACTTGAAATCCTGACGCATTGGGGTAAAGGTATCGATAAGCACACCTGCCTTTAAGCAGCGACAGCCATGCATGATATTCGGTTCCTTGTACATCGTGTCACCAGTCTTTACCACTTTGGTTTCATCGCCAATAGTGAATTCGAATTCACCGGACAACACATACGTTAACTGTTCATGAGGATGGTTGTGCATTGCGCCAACAGCACCTTCTTCAAAATAGACTTCTACAGACATCATATTGTCTGAATGAGCTAGTACTTTTCGGCTGATGCCATCGCCTAGGTCTTCCAGCACTACCTTGTCGTTATGTACAAACATTGTTTACTCTCCAATTATTGTTCGTGTGTGATGTTCTCCACTGTGCAATCATACCCCGATGGGCACCCACTTTCCCTGTCCACCTTACCCGCGTCACACACTCACTTTTATGCCAGATCAAGCCACAGCATTTCCAGACGGTTTTTTTGATCGCCAAGATGAAGCAGAAGACTCCCACTTTTACTCCACAAAACGGCTGGTTACGCATATCGATGATGGTGCTATAGCAGCCGTCTCAAAGCTGTATGACGAGTTGGGGCTCACAAACTCCGATGCGCGAGTGCTGGATATCTGCTCATCCTGGGTTTCTCATCTATCGAGTAAACCTGGCCATCTGGCAATCACTGGTATGAACAGTACAGAACTGGCAATTAATACCATGGCTGATGAGTGGTTAATTGTGGATTTGAATACCCAAACCAACTTACCGTTCGACGATGCAGCCTTTGATGCGGGATGCTGCTGCGTATCTGTGGACTATTTAATCAAGCCCTTAGCCGTATTTGATGAGATCGCACGTGTGTTAAGACCTGACGGCGTGTTTGTGTGTACATTCTCCAATCGCTGTTTTCCATCCAAGGCCATTCGTGGCTGGCTTGAGGCAGATGATCGTGGCCGCTGCGCCATTGTGGCAGCCTACTTCGCTCTTACCGCAGATTTTGAAACACCTGAAGTTCGTCACTGCAATGTTGGCGAAGGTGGCGATCCGTTGTTCGCTGTTTGGGCGAAGAAAAAACGATAAGTTGGATATTTTATTGGTCTAAGTATCCGTTCTTGATTTCTAAAGAGTGTCCTTAATTAGGCTCAAAAGTAGAATTTCAAACCCAAGTTAACCGTTGATATGTCAGACAAATTATCATTGTTCAACGTATAGCGCATGTAGTCAGCTGTTAAATCCCAATATTCTGACAATTGAGTTTCTAGACCAAACCCGTAAGAGAATCCCCCGCCATCATCAGAAAATTCACGTCGACCAATGGTTTGCGTCAGTTCAACAGCTCCACCGCCTGCCAGAGCAAACAAAGAGATACGCTGGCCAATAGGTAAGTACCCTTTTAGATACACCCCAAAGTAGGTGACACTCAACGGGTTAAACGTGCGCCTTGAGTCATCCTCTCCACCGCCCACTTGGGCTTCAAGATCGAACCAGTTATTTAATTGAATGCCCAAGCGCAGCCTAGCGCCAGCTAGGTTTTCGTTGTCTCCAAGGTCATCGTCAAACGATAATACGGACCCATCTATACCGATGTACTGATCGGCGTATGCGACGGGTGCCAGAGTGCAGAAGACAACAGCTGCGACAACGACAGTTAAAGCACGGAAACGATTTAACAGCATGGGTTTCATCATCAGTAACAATTAGCCTCCACACTATCCTTAACACACTGAACGTTGCCTGAACCGATGAGCTTTGGCCATGTTAGATCGAGCCCTGAAAAATAGAACACCGTGTCACACAATCTCAGGAATTCAGTGCTCAGCATTGGTACAGCGCACAGTTTCAAAACGACAGGGCCCACCTATCAATAAAAATTCACTAATTTGGTGCCTGGCAATTAAAGCTCATCATCATGAATTTTTCAAAAACACTGGCGTGTCTAGCTATAGCATCAGTATCACTCGGATTCGCAGCCCCTGTATTGGCAGACTACTGTGGCGCAATATCGCCGAATCTCGAATTGATGGGCGACGACTACTATGAATTAGGGCCATCCACAGTGGTCAATTTAGATCAGCTTAGCCACGATGAAAAAAACATCATCGATGACTTGGGTTCAAGTAGATTTAAGCGCGGAGAAGGCACTAGAACTCAATGCTTTGGCGTATCCGAATTACGCGCAGAAACAAAACAGTTTTCCATCAAGGAAATTGAACCCACACAATATACTCGCCGTAATGAAATTGTTATTCAGGCCTGGGAACACGGTAGTGATGACCGATCAATCAGACGCTCAGAGGTTCGTTTGCCTTTATCAGGTTTAAACGCCATCTCTAGCAGCAACAATAGTTTGGCTGTCAATGCCAGGCATCGGCACACAAGCAAAAATTTAAGTGGTGGGAGTTTTACTAATTTCCGAGAGACCTCTACAAAAGTAACAAAAAATTCAGAAGGTGTTCATATCGTTCAACACTTGTACATTAATGGTTATCTAGCTGAGTGGTTTACCTGGAATTTACGATAAAATTAGGTTTTACAATCATATATTGCACACCTCTTTTAGGTAGATTCCACATCACGCTCGCTATCAGTCGATGCCATTCGATCGACTGTATAGCGTGTCCCCTGCACTGTTGATTCGTTGATCAACTCGTTGAGTTGCATCAACGTTGCAGGCTTAAGTTTGATAGATGCGGCGGCGGCGTTGTCTTTCATGTGCTGAACATTGCTAGTTCCAGGAATAGGCACAAGACGCTGCTCTTCTACAGCCAATAGCCATGCCAATGAAATTTGAGCCATAGTGCAATCGTACTGCTGTGCGATATCACCTAACCCTTTGAGCAATTTAACATTGTGTGCATAGGCGTCCGGTTCGAAGCGCGGTCGAGCGATGGTTGCACGCAAGTCATCCTCTGCTAACGTTGATACATCATGTGAAGAACCTGCAAGGAACCCTCTGCCTAGAGGTGAAAAGGGAACAAAGGTAACGCCTGTACTGGCGCATAAATCGAGCATTCCGTGTTCGGGAGTACGACTCCACAACGAGTACTCTGATTGCACCGCCGAAATAGCTGTCTCTTTTTGTGCAAGCTTCAAGGACTCACAAGACACTTCTGACAAACCCAGTTCACGGACCTTACCTTCGACCGCCAGATCAGCCATGGTGCCCACGCTCTCTTCTATGGGCACGTTGCTGTCCAAGCGATGCAGGTAATATAAATCGATAACATCAGTTTTCATGCGTGTGAGACTGAGTTCACATTGCTTGCGAATAGTTGCTGGTCTACCGTCGATACCATCGTTGCTAAGGCCACACTTACTGGCCAATATAAATTTCTGGCGATGCGGCTTGAGCACCTTGCCTATCAATGTTTCGTTATGCCCTGCCCCGTACATATGTGCCGTGTCAAAAAACGTCACACCTGCGTCCAGAGCTTGCCGCAGCACCTGCGTACCAGTCTCATCATCTACGTGACCGTAACCGAATGACACATTCATACAACCCAAACCAGTGGGCGATACAGACAAAGAGCCGATGCGACGAGTATTCATGGTGATGTTCCCACTTTTTTATTGATGTAGACCGATAGTTCAGCCACTGTTGGGTAATCGAACAAATCAGTGATATCTACCTGACCAGGCCAGACATCTTCTATTGAGGCGTGAATTTGCGCGAGCGTCATGGAGCTTATCCCAAGATCAAACAAGTTGTCATCAATCTCGACGTGCATACCTTCTATTTGTGCGTTACAGATGGCAAGAAGTTGAAGACGAGAGGATGTGCTGTTGGCCTCAAGACCAACTGTTTTAACAATGTTGACGTCTGTGTTGTCTGAATTAGAACCGAGTTTGTGCGGCTCTGACTGCACCTGCGGCGCAAGCTCGGATGTCGTCTGCGTTTGAACAATGCTTGGGTAACTACCTTGTGCAAACTCGGTGACTAAATAGAACCGTCGCACCTTGCCACTACTTGTCTTGGGGATACGTGGCGCAGCGACAACAGCGTACACATTCACACCTGCCTCTTTTGCCAGAGTTCTTGTTATGTCACGTGCAAGAGGGGCTAGCATGGCAAGTTCAGCCCTGTGTAATATGAATACCAGTAAACGTTCGCTAATTTGATCTGTCGCGGGTTTATCTGCAATGCCTCGGCCAGTTGTCACCTGATCTATTGCCGCCTGACTAGCAACCACTACCTTGCCCCGCTCAACTAGCCTCTCTTGTATCAGCAATTCCTCCAGATCCTGTGGATAAACATTCAACCCATTAACAAAGATGATGTCTTTTACACGCCCAGTGATATACAACTGTTTTTCGTTAACGAAACCTAAGTCACCGGTGTCGAGCCAACCTTCACTATCAATGAGTTTTTCGTTAAGAGCAGGCTCGTTGTAATAACCACGAGTAACATTGTTTCCACGTATACAAATACGACCCGTTACGTTTTCATTGCACTGAGCACCCTGTTCATCTTTTATCAGAAGCTGCACATGCGCCACCGGCTTTCCTACAGAGACAATTTGCACACCATCGCTATCATGGTTAAGTAGTTTTACCGTTTGGCCAAGAGCTAACGATGATCGATCCAGAGTAAGCGTGGTAAAACGCTGATGCAATGATGGAAACGTTACTGCAAGACTGGCTTCAGCTAATCCGTACACTGGAATCATGGCGTTGGCATCGAGCCCGAATGAAGACATCGTTTGCATGAATTGTTGGCATAAACTCACAGAGATAGGTTCCGCACCATTGAACAGCAAACGTACTGACGACAAATCCAGGCGGGGTTGCTTTTCCGGCTTGAACGACTTCAACACATGTTCATAACCAAAATTAGGTGAGCACAGAATGCTTGCACGCATTTGTTGGGCTTCACTCAACCAAAGAACTGGGCGTCTCACAAACACATCGGTGGGAATCAAAGAGTGACTGGTGTTACAAAGCAGTGGAGTTAAATGGAAGCCAATAAGCCCCATATCATGAGTTAGCGGCATCCAGCTCAACAAGTGATCTTCGTTGCTCATTTTACAACCCTCAATGATTGAGCCTGCGTTGAGCAAAATATTTTGGTGTGAGAGTACAACGCCCTTAGGCACTCGGGTGGAGCCAGACGAAAACTGTATAAATGCAACATCATCTGCAGTAGGAGTTGCCAGTTTGGGCTCGACTCCCGGCGGTGATTCAGCATCGCTTAAGCAAAGACGCGATGCCAGCTTATTGAAATCGTCGTGCAAACCAAACTCTTCAGAGAGCTGCTCGAGTTGTTGAAAATCACCCTCGCTGCTGAACAAGAACGGAGAATCCAGTTTTTGCGCAATAAGAAAAAGTAGGTTCCTCTGTTCACGATTATTACCTGTGACCACAGGTACCGCAACAATGCCCCCAAGCAAGCACGCCCAGAACGCCTCAATAAACAGTGCATTGTTGCTGCTTTGTATAATCAGCACACTACCTGCAACAGCACCTTTTGACTGAAGATGTGCAAGCCTTTGCAATGCTCTTTGCAACATCTCACCAAAGCTGACACTTTGCCGATTTGCTTGTGCATCAATAAATGTGATGCGCTGATCGCTATCTGCACGTGCAAGTAGCAATGCGGACAGTGTCTGAAAATGACTGTGTTGGGTCATTGACTTCTTGCTATGGGCATCATCATGATGCTACCGCGAGAACGCAAGTTGATGGATAGATCAATCTGTACAGGGTCACCTGAGACAGCCTCTAAACGTATGTATTTTGCAAGCAGCGATATATGTAATTGCATCTCTACCAACGCAAAATACTCGCCGATACATCGACGTGAGCCTAAAGAAAATGGATAGTAGGTGTTAGGGTGTATTTGCCGGCTCTGTTCTCCTAAAAAACGATATGGAGAAAATGTATGAGGATCGGACCAATACCGTTCATCCCGGTGTAGCAAAAAAGGACAAAGAAAAACATCCGTACCAGCCGGTATCTGAATCTCAACGTTGTTGCTTACAAAGCTATCCTCATCGATGGCTTTACGCGAAAAAAGCCAGACTGGCGGATATAGGCGTAATGTCTCATCAAGTACGGCACGCGTGTAGCTCAATTGCGCCAGATCATCAATTCCCGGATCGTTGTCCAGTGTGTCTACCTCTTGGTGTAGCCGACGTTCTACTTCGTTGTTTTGTGACAGTAGATACCATGCCCAGTTCAAAGAACCAGAGGTGGTTTCATGACTAGCCACGATAAGCGTCATGACTTCATCGATAAGCGCTTTGTCTGACATGGGCTGGCCTGTGTTTTTGTCACGTGATTCCATAAGCAAAGACAGAAGATCATGTTCGGTACGACATTGCTCTCGGCGTTGGTTCATTATTAGCGCCACTAACTTGGTTAGCGTGCGAAAACGCATGGCAGTTTGCAGATCCCGGCT
This sequence comes from Granulosicoccus sp., assembly GCA_023300375.1. Lineage (GTDB taxonomy): Bacteria > Pseudomonadota > Gammaproteobacteria > Granulosicoccales > Granulosicoccaceae > Granulosicoccus. Next base: position 7,951 of record JALZWO010000218.1, read on the forward strand.
AGCATCTTCTACCAAAAAAGAGAACGGATTTGCTCCTTGCTGAAATATGAGCGAGTCAAGGTCATCACTAAACAATGCCCGCAAGATAATCTCCAAAGCAAGCTCACTCATCTCCGCGGTGACATCAATGGCTTCACCACTAGCTGCTTTCGATTGCCACTGGGTAAGTTTTTGTCGATTGCAGCGCTGCATGACGAGCGCATAGTGGGCGATCATTTTTCGTTGAAATGCTGGCTGTACCATTCGGCGCTGCGAGCGCCAGACATCTCCATTACTGACGATGAGGCCATTTCCAAGCATCATAGCCACTCGTTCAAAACCAACGCCCTTTTTATAGTTGTGATGATGACTCACAAGGACCTGTTTAACGTGTTCTGGGTTGTTGAGAACCAGAGCGGGATCGCCTCGCTTAGCGGGTCTGATAGCGATCACATCGCCGTAGTCGCGCCTCCACAGCGTTAGTTTATCGAACGTTTCCTGATCAACGTTAACGTCGAATGCCTCGCTGGGACCCAGAGAGTGACCATATTCGTGGCCGGAGCCATCGCTGCTGCCACCATTAGGCTTGGGATGCTGGCCCGCACGTTGGCCAAGACTTTGACAATAGGCGGATAGTGACACCATTGATGATGCCTTGTTGGTGATGCTCATTATCTGGGTAATGCGTTTGTATTTAGACGCAATGGCTCCGCTTAAGTATATCATTGGGACCGAGCATTCATCCCGCAACGGCCCACAACAAACGTGACCTTTAAGCAACGGCGCAAACTCATTGCCACCCGTATTTTTTCTCCATTGATCGGGGCAATTATTGGATGTATCTGGCACACCTGCAAAATCAGAAAAATCATTGGTGAAGAGCACCTTCAAGCGTTGCTCGACTCAGGCGAGGCTTTTATTCCTTGCCACTGGCACCAACAACAGATATTCGCCGTCAAATATTTACTAGATACGACAAAACGTTGGCCCTCATTGAATCTTGGGTGCCTCATAAGTCCGTCGGCCGATGGTGATATTGCAAGTTGCCTATTAATCAATCAGAACGTCCACATCATTCGTGGATCAGCGACGCGTGGCGGCGCCCAAACGATGCGTAATATCTACACTGCTATTAAAGAGCAAAAAATATCTCCTATCGTTGCACCTGATGGGCCAACGGGACCGATTTATCAATGCAAGCTTGGTGTCGTAATGCTGGCCCAACTCAGCCATGCACCGCTATTACCAGTGGCCTACTCAGGCACACGAATATGGAAACTTAAGTCCTGGGACAACTTCATGCTGCCCATGCCTTTTTCAAGCATCGTGATGGGTATTGGACCCGCATTGGTGGTGGACAAGTCATTGGCAACAAAAGACTTTGCTCAAACCTGTCAACAAATGACCCACCGTCTGAATTCGATCTCAATGCGATGCGAAGAACACATCCGCGCAATTGCACGATAATTGCAGCATAAACAAGCTGCAACAGTAACAAATACCCTCTGGCTTTCAAAGCTGGGACGGTTCACCCACAGCTGGTGTTGTTTAACGCCCAAAAATCAAATCGCTCGCATGACTCCACGTAATTTATCTGTACTTGGCAGCCTGCTGTTAGCTGTGTTCAGCCTGTCCTCCGCAAACGCTGAAAACACGCCGATTCGCTTTATTAACGACTGGAAATGGGAAGGTCAGGCAGCCCCACTACTACTGTCTCTGGACAAAGGCTACTTTGCCGAAGAGGCTCTGGATGTGGTGCTCGATCCCGGTACAGGGTCTGTCAATGCTATCCCGCTAGTGGCCTCCGGCGACTATGAAATGGGATCGGCGGATATTAATTCGCTGATTAAATGGCGCGCTGACAACCCCGATGTCGACATGAAAGCGATCTTCATCATCTACAACGCTCCGCCTTTTGCCGTATTGGGCAGACCTTCACAAGGTGTTTTTGGTCCACTTGATTTGGAAGGCCACACGTTAGGTGCCCCTGCTTTTGACGGTGCTTATGCACAATGGCCAGCGTTTGTTGCGGCAAACGGTATTCTCGAAGATCGTGTCAACATTCAGGACGTTGGTTTTCCTGTTCGCGAATCCATGCTGGCCGCTGGAGACGTGGACGCCATTACCGGCTTCTCTTTTAGCTCCTATATCACCTTGCTTGAGAATGGCGTACCCGAAGATGATATTTCGTTGATGCTGATGTCTGATTTCGGTTTAGACCTTTACGGCAACGCCATTATCGTCAATCCAACTTTTGCTCAAGCCTATCCTGCTGAAGTTACCGCCTTTTTGCGAGGGGCTATTCGTGGGTATCAGGAAACCATAGCCAATCCTGCGGCAGCGATACCGTATGTCACTGAACGTCTAGAAGATGCCGACCCAGAAGTGGAGCTACAACGACTTGTCATGGCTATTGGCCACCACATTGTTACCGACGAAGTCCTTAGCTTAGGGCTAGGTGGCATCGTGAACAGCAGGCTAGAGAAGTCAATTACGCAACTCAACTCCATTCATGATTTTGCAGCCAAATTCAGTGGCGATGATATTTTTGACGATAGCTTTTTACCCGCTGTTGCCAGCCGTCAAGTTGAAGCGGTTGAATTTAACGTGGCGGCAACCGCGGTAAAGCCTGAATAAAATTTAGTGCTGTGCCTGCGGTGCGAAGTGCTTGCGCGCCACAAGGCCGTAAACCAGAACCGATAAAATAGCTACGGCCCACTTCACGCCCAGATCGCCAGCCGCCCATTGCACCCAAGGCAAGCCAGTACCGGCAAACGCAAGGCCAAAAAACAGAACAGTGTCTACTACCATACTTATCGCTGAGGATGCACCAGGTGCTATCCACCACTTGCCATTGCGCAGTCGGTTGAAGATACTGACATCAAGTAATTGCGCGAGCAAAAAGGCTATGCCCGATGCCAAAGCGATGCGAGTGCCGACGTTGTTCTCATCGAGTAGTTGAGCAAAAAACGAAGGGGCCTCTGATGAGAGATCAATGCTAAAGCCGATGCTGCCTACCACCAAAGAAAAGAACACTCCAAGAGGAAAACCCAGATAGATAATCTTGCGTGCCGTGGCCGCGCCATGGAAGCGATTGGCCAGATCATTGACCAGAAACGCGAGTGGGTACGTGAGTGCCCCCCATGTGAGCCAGTCGTTGATGGGTATTTGAACGAGATAGTTGGACGCAGCAACTATGATTGCCATGCCTAGAATTGCCAACCAAGGGAATGTCTTGTTCATTTGTAATATCCGCTGAAGTGGACGAAGTTTACACCAACGGCCAAGATCAAACCTAAATCAATAGAGGGATTTAGAGGTGTGTCAGCCATTGATGTGGATCAGGTGCTTGTCCCCACTGGATAGCATTGAGCTCATTGCGCATCTCACGTATTCGCGGACCTGGTTGCCCGCCCCCGACTGGATACTCTTTACCGTTATGGATGAGAGTGCCAACCGCTGCAACGACTGCAGCCGTGCCTGTCAAGCCCGCTTCGCAGCCCGGTTTTGCAGCGCGTTCCAGTAGCTCTTGAACGCTTAGATTTCGTTCCTGAACATTAAGACCTTTGGCACGAGCTAGAGTGAGCAAAGACTCACGTGTGACGCCATGCAGGAATGAGTCATCCAGTGACTTGGTAATGATTTCGTCATCGTCTATGAGTACGAAGTTGGCAGCGCCCGTCTCCTGCACATCATCATCTGGGCAAAATAGCACTTGGTTAGCATTGTATTGCTTGGCAGCTCGCTGAATATGCTTCAACGCACTGGCATAGTTGCCCCCACCTTTAACCATGCCGTGATCAGGGCCACAACGCACACCCTCGGTGTCGAGCAGTAGTCGTAAATTAGCCTCCCCACCCTCGAAATAATCACCTACTGGTGATAACAGAATGAACTGGCAGGAGGTATCTGAGGGTGCCGCTGCTTTGCCGATGGCAGCCTCAGTACCAATGTGTGTGGGTCGGATGTAAAGAGATGCTGGACTGTCTGGAACTTCACTGCTGTACATAGCAACGCTATCGGAGATCATGCGTGCTGTGTGCTCTATGTCGATCTCAGGCAGGTAAAGCAAGCTACTGCTCTGGGCGAAGCGTGCAAGATTTTTGTCCATGCGAAAAATAGCAATTGAGCCATCCGCTTGCCGAAAGGCTTTGAGCCCCTCGAAACAGGTGCTCGCGTAATGGAACACGTGTGCGCCAGGGTGCAACGTTAGGCTGTCACTAGGCACCATCTGCTCTTTTGACCAACCATTGTCGTAGTAGCTGATTGCCATTTTCGACAAGAATCGTGTACCAAAGTCGCCAGCCATTTATACAGTCCAGTGTAAGTTATTAAGAGAGTTAGGAAGTTGCCATACTTTTTACCTGAATAGCACTAACTTGAACAAAATATTATCGTCTGTCGTTCCCGCGAAGGCGGGAATCCATTGATTTGCGTCGACAGATTCCCGCCTGCGCGGGAATGACAGGTGTCAAACCAGTAATTCTCCCTCTATCCAGCGTTTGGTCAGGTTTTTTGTTGGAGATTCAAAAAATATAGCGCACTCTGCCCGTTCAACAATCTGCCCTTGGTGCATTAGAATGACCTCGTCCGCAAGCCTTCTCGCCTGGGCAATGTCATGGCTAACCATGACGATGGTAATGCCGCGAGCTTTGGCCTGAGCCAGTTGTTGCTCTATTGCGAGGGTGGAGCCCGGATCGACATTGGCAGTGGCCTCATCAAGAAACAAGATATCGGGTTCTAGTAACAAGGCTCGAAGCAAGGCTAGACGTTGCTGCTCTCCCCCTGATAGACGCGTGGCATTAACTCTAGCAACGTGTGCCAGCCCAGCTTGCTGCAGCGCGTCTCGACTGAGGCGCAAGCTTTGCTGCTTGTCGTGGCCTTTGAGACGTAGGGCGTACACCAAATTCGATTCAGCACTTCGACGTAGCAGAACAGGTTTTTGCAACATGAGTCCAACCTGATGCCTACGCTGTTTGTCCGGCGCGGAATCTGCCCAGAGCACTTGCCCTTTATCGGGAACCTGCAGTGCACATAATGTCTTGACCAGAAGCGATTTGCCTGCGCCATTTGGACCCAGAATAACGACACAACTGCCAGAATTTTGCTTATCTGTTGCAACTCGCTGTGCTAACGGTCGACCAAATATAATGTGATCGACTGATAGAAGTACACGATCTGATCGCGATATCAGTAAGTGTTGACCAATGACTGGGCAGACAGCGTTCACCGTAATGCACTTGCCGCAGTTGTGTCATCCCGTGTCGACATACCCACCAACAACACCAGCGTGTTTATTAGCAAGGCGATGGCTACCAATACAATTCCTAAACCCAAAGCCAAAGCTAAATTTCCTTTCGATGTTTCCAGTGCAATTGTTGTAGTCATGACACGGGTAACGTGGTTGATATTGCCCCCCACAATAATCACCGCCCCTACTTCGGCAATAGCTCTACCAAAACCTGCAAGTAAAGCGGTAACCAGACCATGGCGTCCCTCTCGCAACAACGTCAAGAGTCGTTGCAAAGTTGTCGCGTTCAACAAGCTCAACTGTTGATGAAAATGCGCTTGTAATGGACTGAGCGTTTCACGGGTCAAGGCAATCAAAATGGGAAGAATTAATAGGGTTTGCGCGATAATCATAGCCGTTGGTGTGTACAGCAACTGCAACGGCCCGAGCACGCCAACATTAGACAGCAACAAATAAACAACCAAGCCAACAACAACGGGAGGCAGCCCCATAAAGGTACTGGTGAGAGCAACCAGAAAGCCACGAAGGGGTGAGCGTGTGGTTGCCAGCCAAGCACCTAAAGGCAAGCCAACAACCGCTGCTATTAGCACCGCTGATACGCTAACTTTGAGCGATAAAAATATAATTTCGCGCAGATCAGCATCGAACTCCCAAATCAAGTTGAGCGCGGCGATCATGGCATCAGCGAAGCTTTGCATGGGCTACGTAGCGTTATTTGGCGGCATGGTTAAGCAGGTGACCTAATATAACAATGTCTATCCACGCGTAAGCCCACAAAATCAGACTGAATAACACTGCGCCAGATCCCATATCTTTAGCCCTGCCCGACAATTCATGTATCTCCTCACCCACGCGATCAACGACCGCTTCAATAGCGCTATTGATCAATTCCGCTATGAGCACAATGAATGTCACTAAGATCAGTAGAACCCGCTCAACACGGCTGATGTCAAGGAACAACGCGACTGGCAACGCCACCAAGGCAAGCAACAATTCCTGACGGAATGCAGCTTCATGGCGCACGGCTGCCAATACACCGTTAAACGCGTACACTCCAGCAAGACGGATTCTTTTAAGGCCAGTATTCTTATTCATGTTGCGTATTGTATGGCTAATACTTGTGAGTGTGCTCTGTTCACCCATTGGTAACGTGGCGCAGTCGGACGATGTGCTTGAATCACCGGTCGCACCCTTAGTGGCTGCGGCTTCCAGTTTACGCACACTATGGCCCGACTTGATAGAGCATTATGTGAACGATACAGGCGGTATCGAGCCACGCGTTAGCTTCGCTTCATCCGGACTTTTAAGTACACAAATAGCCAATGGAGCGCCTTTCGAGGTTTTTCTGTCAGCCGATCTTACAAGCATTGATCGAATCCCGGCGCATCGTTTGACCCAACCGGCACGAGTCTTCGCTCTGGGGTCACTTTCACTCATTACCTTGCCAAACACCATACTCGCGGACAATCTGTCGTTGAACACACTCAAAGAGAGACTGGACGACAAGAGTGCTAAGTCGCGCATCAGATTAGCCATCCCCAGCCCACGACACGCACCCTATGGCAAAGCCGCCAAAGAGGCGTTAACGTTAGCAAGTATCTGGCCTCTCGACAACGGGCAATTGTTGGCTGCTGAAAATGCCAGTCAAACCTTGCAATTTTTACGAAGCGGCGCTGTTGAGGCTGCCATCGTTCCACATACTTTGCTAGCAGCAAAACATGGCAAGCTCATCATTAAGCAGCTTCCATTAGAACTCTATAACCTAGTTGAACACCACGTAGCGATAATGAACACGGCCAACAACGAGGCAATGACATTTGCCCAATGGATCTTGAGTAGCGAGGCGCAAGCCGTTTTGCAAAACTCAGGACTACAGGTAACCACACCATAGACGCTCAATCATGAGTGCCGTGTTGGTTTCATTCAAACTGGCCTTCTGGACTATGTTGCTGCTCGTTCCCATTGGCTTGATAGTGGGACGTTGGCTTGCACTGAGCACTGTGCGGCATAAGGTCTGGTTGGAGTCGCTCATCATGCTACCCCTGATTCTGCCTCCTACTGTCATAGGGTACTACTTGCTTGTGATGTTCAGCCCGCAAACCGTTAGTGGGCAGTTCATCAGCTCTATCGTTGGACAGCCGCTTGTTTTTACATTTCCAGGACTTGTCATAGCGTCTGTTGTAGTCAACTTACCCTTTGCTATACAGCCCATCCAGTTGGCATTTTCTCATTTGCCACATGAGTTAAGAGAAGCATCTTGGGTCTGTGGACTGTCACCTTTAAAAGCCTGGTGGCACATCGAATTGCCACTAACTTGGCAAGGTGTACTGGCAAGCGCAACCTTGGTATTTGCACATACGCTGGGAGAATTTGGAGTGGTACTGATGGTGGGCGGCAACATCGATGGAAGCACTAGAACAATATCAATAGCTATCTACGACAGCGTACAAGCGTTCGATATGCAGACTGCAGGTTTCTACAGTCTTGCATTACTGATTTTTTCACTAGTTGCACTGGCGGTGGTTCGCAGCGTGAATAAGCATGGATAAGGGACTGACTCTGGCCATTCGGCAAGAAAAACCTGTGACCATGGAGGTAACGTTTAACTGCAAGCCAGGCGAGCTGCTCGCGCTCATCGGGCCCTCTGGAAGTGGTAAAAGCACTATTTTACGAACCATTGCGGGATTACATCGCGCGCAATCCGCAGACATTTCTTGCTCTGGCACTGTTTGGAATGAATCGACCCATGCCTTTCACATGCCTGCGCAAAAACGAAAAGTAGGCCTTGTTTTTCAGGAATATGCACTGTTTCCACACAAGAGCGTTTTGGACAACGTCATGCTAGCAACGCAGGGGGCTTCGAAATCCGAACGATCGAAAAAGGCCATGTCTCAATTGCGACGAACCAATATGGAAGGGCTTGAGACGCGCAAGCCAGCAACTCTATCAGGCGGGCAGAAACAACGAGTCGCCCTCGCCCGCGCCCTCGCCCGCGAACCCAATGTTTTGCTATTGGACGAGCCTTTTTCAGCGGTAGATCAGGCAACTCGTAGACGACTTTATCGTGAACTGGCTGTGCTAAGAAAGACACTTGAAATCCCCATTATTTTGGTTACGCACGATCTTACCGAAGTTCAGTTACTTGCTGACTCACTGTGCCTGATACACCGAGGCCAGAGTTTGCAGCAAGGGCGAGTAGCAGAGGTTGTCAACCGTCCTCAGTCACGTCAGGTAGCACGCCTGCTTGGACACCAAAATATTTTCAATGCGACACTTCTCAAACATATCGACAAACATTCCTTGTATCAGATCGGTGAGATACCTCCTGTGCTTGGTCCGAAACTAGAAAGTCTGAACGTTGGCGATCAGGCAAGCCTGTTAATTTCCCCTTCAGCGATAGAGATAGAGCATCCGTATAGCGATACTCAAGATCGGATTCCTCTCGATGGCCAGGTGTTGGAATGCGTGCCCCTTGGGGATGAATTTGTTATACGACTCCGTCTTGAGCGAATTCCAAAATCCATGCGGTTCAAAGCACCCATGCACATGGCCAAAGAATTTGGCATTGAACAAGGTCGAAACATTCGAATATCCGTTCAGACACACGGCATACACGCAATGTCAAGTTAATCTCTATTTTTTAAAAATCACATGATTCTGTGTGCAATAAATTTTGACAAAAATCATCGTAAACGGGTCCAGGCACCGCCGAGATATTGGCCGCAAGACGAGAAATGTCGCTCATTTCCGACAGGGAAAATTCAGACATATTGGTATCAAACAATAATGGTCGGCTGAAAATTATGACACCAGAATTTTCATGAACGATCTGAGCGTCTATTCGAGGCAGGCCATCAATAACAAATTCAGCGAACACCATCCGATAAGTTAGATTGTTATGGGTAACACTGGAAGATATGCTCTGCCGTGACGATAGAATATTAAACTTCTTAGACAGAACCAGGGAGGTTGTCATCAAAGCCGCAACCTCCTTCACTCCCTCAGATTGTGTCGTTTTGGCCTCTATGTGTAGAGAGGGCACAACAGGGCCAGTTAAAATCTGGCTTAATTTGGCCGAAATGCCAGTTGCCTGGGTGCTACTACCCCAGAGCCACGCAGCGGCAGTAAGCACGGCCAAGATAACACCTGGATGCCGATACTTCACGAGTGAATCAAAAACTGTAGATGCGCTGTCAGAATTCAACACATCATCCCGGCTTGGATGTCGTTCGCCGACCATAGTGAATGGAGAGATGGCCTCAATGTTGGTCGTCGATCTGTCGGCTCGATCATCGAACGCGGGTTGCTCCGGCTCGGCCGCTCTCTCTACCTGATAAAATTCGGGTGTATAAGAACCCACTTTCAACACAATAATGGCCAACGGTTTATCGTCAGACTGATAGAGTTCTGCTAAAGCCTTCCTCAAGCGCAACGCCAGAACACGCACTGAGGGGTCAGTTTGCGCATCAAAACTCTCAGGCTTACCCAGTGCGTCAAC
>JALZWO010000219.1 GCA_023300375.1 Granulosicoccus sp.
GCGCCGATTGAAGTGCTACTCATAATTCAACCAATTTTCCGTTAGACATGCGCAATCGACGATCACAACGTGCAGCGAGTTGGTCATCATGGGTGACAAGAACCACCGCTGAGCCTTGACGCTCACGAAGGGCAAACATCATTTCGATGACCTTTTCACCCGTTTCACTGTCCAGGTTACCAGTAGGCTCATCGGCGAAAAGCAACGCTGGCTGCGAGACAAACGCTCTCGCTAATGCCACCCGCTGTTGCTCTCCACCTGAGAGCTGTAAGGGCTGATGCCCCGAGCGATGCCCCAGACCCACCTCCTCGAGCATAGCAGCGGCACGTTCGGCCGCATCGCTGGCACCAGTAAGCTCTAGCGGCAGCATGACGTTCTCTAACGCGGATAACCCAGGCAATAATTGAAAATTCTGAAAGACAAACCCGACCTTACCCGCGCGCAATTGAGCTCGTTGGTCCTCGTCAAAAGTGGACAATGGTTGGTCAAGAAGATTAACAACCCCGTCGCTAGGGGTATCAAGACCTGCCAGGATACCCAGCAATGTTGACTTGCCTGAGCCCGACGGCCCGACAATTGCCACAGCTTCACCCTCAGCAACGGTAATATCGAGCGCGTGCAGTATCGTCAGCGTACCCTCGGGTCCAGTGACCTGTTTACTGATCTGCAGACCTTGCAGTACGATGGCAGCAGTGTGCTGCGTCAGATCACTGGAACTAATTGTATTGGGGTTATTCATAACGTATTGATATGATTGACAAGGCTAAAATTCAATGACAGTAGCGCCGAAATCAGAGACACTTTAAATTGCTAATGGTTGCGAAGACTAGTAGTTGGCTTAATCGGCCCCAGATTTACACTGCATAGCACAAGGCTTATTCGAGTTAATCAAGAGATGAGATTGATAAAGACAAAAAGCAAGTTTCTCGTAGCGGTAACGTTACTGACACTCTCGATCACCAGCTTCGCCACATTCACTGCCAGAGCAGAACCATTCACCGCTCTTGTGGTGGGAGACAGCATTAGCGCAGCCTACGGTTTGCGCGAGGCGGATGGCTGGGTAGCTTTAGCGGCACAGCAACTTGCAGACCAGGGTTTTGACGTGGATTTTGTCAACGCCAGCATCAGTGGCGATACCACCGTAGGTGGGCTACGCCGCCTTCCCGATGCGCTAGAACGATTTGAACCGAATTTGCTGGTTATTGAATTGGGGGGTAACGATGGGTTACGCGGCTACCCAACCGACGCCATGCAACAAAATCTGGAAGACATGGCAACCTTGGCACACAACTCAGGATCGCGTGTGCTGATACTGGGCATGATGATCCCGACAAACTACGGAAAAGCGTACCTACAAAGGTTTAGCCAAGCATTTGTTGACGCAGCGGCAAACACCGACAGTGAGCTGGTACCGTTTCTGCTTGAGCCCATCGCACAAGATCGACGCTATTTCCAGTCTGATGGAATCCATCCAACGCTTGAAGCGCAATCACTCATGGCTGACCATGTCATGCCTGCGCTCATGAAAATTCTGAAAACAGAAAAAGCCCTTCTTCAGGACTAACATTATGCCGCAACGTAGCAAATTCGAGTTCACAGGATCAACCGGACATACGCTTGCTGGCCTGTTAGAAATTCCCGATACCCCAGCTCAAGCCACAGCGTTATTTGCTCATTGCTTCACGTGCGGCAAGGACATAGCAGCGGCCTCACGGATTTCTCGCGCCCTGGTGAAAAAGGGTTATGCGGTAATGCGCTTCGACTTCACAGGCCTAGGTAGCAGCGATGGCGATTTTGCCAATACCAATTTTTCCTCAAATGTCGCAGATCTCATTGCAGCAGCAGCTCATCTACGCTCTCTCAACATGGCCCCTTCACTTATTATTGGTCACAGCCTGGGGGGCACTGCTGTACTAAATGCTGCACATAAAATTCCAGAATGCACGGGTGTCGTTACGATAGGCTCTCCAGCTGATGCTCAACATGTATCTCACCAGTTTGCCTGCGACATCGACACCATTGAAAAAAACGGTGAAGCCGAAGTATCTTTAGCTGGAAGAAAGTTTTCCATCAAAAAACAATTTCTTGATGACATCAACAAGACCTCTACAGAGCATCTAAAGACACTAAAGCCCGCATTGTTGGTCATGCATTCCCCTATTGACACAGTCGTTGATATTAAAGAGGCAGAGCGTATTTACGTAGCCGCAAGACATCCAAAGAGCTTCGTCAGTCTGGACGACGCCGATCACCTGCTAAGTCGTTCAGCAGATGCAGAGTACGTTGCCAATCTCATCAGCGCCTGGGCTACAAGAGGTGAGCTAAACAAGCAAAAGACAAGCCGACCAAAAGTTGCTTCTGGGGAAATTGTTGTTAAAGAGCAAGATCAAAAATTCAGACTCGATGTGTATAGCGATTCACATCAGTGGGTTGCCGATGAGCCCACCAGTGTAGGTGGGAGCAATTTAGGGCCCGACCCCTATGAGCATCTACTGGCCTCTGTGGGCACCTGCACCTCCATGACTCTTCGCATGTACGCACAGCGAAAACAGTGGCCGCTCGAAAACGCTGAAGTTACTTTGCGTCATTCACGCGAACACATAGCTGACTGCGCCGAATGTACAGAAACAGAGAGCGCTGTAAGGATTGATGTTATCGAACGTCAAATTACTCTGCACGGCGAATTAAGCGAAGAGCAGCGATCGAGGCTTATGGAAATAGCTGATAAATGCCCTGTACACAAAACACTAACGGGCACCCTGAACATACGGACTATCCAAAGCTAAGAATTTCCGTAAAGGCGCTCTTCCAGTGATCGCCCGCGCGACAATTGACGATAATTCCAGTTGTTTTCTGCCAGTAATTGCAGGACGGCGATGCTGGCTTGCAAATCATTATGAGTGTGAATGAGAAAATCGCCTTGTGCGGTTTTTGACACGCTCTTCACACTGGGTAACTGCTCACTCAGGGTAATGAAGTTATCTGGCAAGTCATTGCCTACTCGTAGAGTTAAGACGCTGCTATCCAGATCACCGTTGTCCTCGTCGATAGACCCGTAACTGATAAGACGCCCTTGCTCCAAATAAATCACCGACCCACACAATCTCTCTAGTTCGTCCAGATTATGCGAACTAACCATAAACGTGGTGCTCGAGGACTGCTCACGAACCAAATCACGAATCATCTTTGCATTGGGGGGATCAATGCCTGCTGTAGGTTCATCGAGCAAAACCAAACGAGGTGAGCCGATTAATGCTTGCGCTATAGCGATTCGCTTACGCATACCATGACTCAGCTCACTAGGCCGAGTTGTCATCGATTCTCTCAGGCCCACTTTGTCTAAAACTCGCTGCACTTCAACTTTAGCCTGGGCGCTACTAAACCCTTGAAGTCGTGCAAAAAATATCAGCTGCCGCCCAACATTGAGGCGAGGGTCCAATAGCGCATCTTGCGGCAACGCTGAGAGTTGTCCGCTTAGCTGAGTAGACCCTGGAGCATGTCCAAGAATTTTTACAGAACCCGCACTGGGCTTTATATATCCGCACAGCAGACTCATCAATGTGGTTTTACCAGCACCATTTGGCCCAATCAAAGCGATAGGCTCACCAGGCAACAGGGTCAGGTCGATATTGTCGAGTGCCTTGGCGCCACCATAGTGTTTAGCAAGCGACTGGCATTCGATAACCGGAGCAGCTGAATCATCTCTCATAGATCACGACGCTTCATGATGAATGCACCAACCGTTAACAATACAAGGGTATGTATCAGTGGAATCGGTGCCAACGTCAAGGTATCCCATTCGGACAGCCAATATAAATCTCTGATTTGTGATCCGGGCAAAGACCACTGAAGCATTAATACATCAGGGAATGTCGAGGTCAAAAAATTCAACAATACCGACGCCAGTATCCATAAAATCACCGCAAATATAGTAGCTTGCCGAGCCGATTTGGCAACAACTGATACCATGGCCATCAACGCTATAAACGGTGAAAGAACCACAATCAGGTTAACAATGATTGCCGGTACTGAGAGCAGAGCCTGTGACAATTGCTCAGCAGAATTTAGCCCGATAACAATCAAGACACTAACCAGTGTGGCGAGCACTACGCTCATCATGATAAACAGCTGGCCAAGGAAACGGCCGAAGAATATTTCGAGCCGACTTGAGCGCATCACTAGATACCGCAAGGTCCCACGCGCCCTGTCAGACGCAGTCTGATCGGCCGAGGTAAGCAGCGCCAATGCAGGTAGCAAGCTTAAACTGACAAACCAATAGACAGCCAGCTCAGGAGCCGGCCACAATTGAAGTGCCTGAATGCCGATCCTAGGTAAGATCACGTCCGCTAAGCCCGACTCTGTAGCACCGACTAAAAACCGCGCGGCAGGCACTATCCCGTAAACCAAAACGCCCATCCAGATAAGGCAAAATCCGAAAAGAGAAATGAGCCCGCGCCGAGTAGAAAACAATCGCAGCACTTCATCTTGCGCCAGAATCAGAACTTTCATCACAGCACCTCCCTGTATCAGTTAAGAATTTATGCTTCTGGCCGCATGTGAGGAAACAACACCACGTCGCGAATACTGGAAGAGGCACTCAACAACATAACCAATCGATCAATACCAATGCCCTCACCCGCTGTCGGTGGCAAGCCGTATTCCAGCGCACGAATGTAATCCGCATCGAAATGCATGGCCTCTTCATCACCTGCCTCAAGGTCAGCCACTTGCGCTTTAAATCGCTCAGCCTGATCTTCGGCATCATTGAGCTCAGAGAAGCCATTGGCAATCTCACGACCACCCACAAACAATTCAAACCGATCAGTGACCGTGGGGTCTTCATCGTTACGTCTGGATAACGGCGACACCTCAGTAGGGTAGCGAGTAATGAAAGTAGGGTCCATGAGATGTTCTTCCACGGTGGCTTCGAAAATCTCAGTCTGGATTTTGCCTAAGCCCCAACTACTCTTTGGCTCAATGTGCAAGAGCTTCGCTTGCGCAGTTGCGCCTTCAAGGGTGCCGAGTTGTTCTGCTGTCATATTAGGGTTAAACGCTAATATAGAATCGAACATACTCAATCGCGTGAACGGCTTTTTAAAGTCATAGGAGCTATTACCATCTTCAGACGGGATTTCCAGAGTACCTACAACATCACCCGCTAGACCACGAAATAGCTCTTCAGTCATGTCCATCAAATCATTGTAATCAGCGTACGCCTGATAAAACTCCAACATGGTGAATTCTGGGTTGTGCCGAGTGCTCAAGCCTTCATTGCGGAAGTTGCGGTTGATTTCGAACACCCGATGAAAACCACCCACTACCAGTCGCTTTAAATACAACTCTGGTGCGATGCGCAAATACAGATCCATATCTAGCGCATTGTGATGAGTGACAAAAGGTTTGGCTGCAGCACCACCCGGTATGACCTGCATCATTGGAGTTTCAACTTCCAGATATTCACGCTCAATAAAGAAATTTCTGACATAAGCCACAATGGCTGAACGCAGGCGAAACCGGGCGCGCGTCTCTTCGCTGGTGATTAGATCGACGTAGCGTTGACGGTAGCGAGTTTCCTGATCGCTGAGCCCATGAAACTTCTCTGGCAAAGGACGTAACGATTTAGTGAGAAGCGTAAAGTGCGCAACTTTTACTGAAAGCTCACCTGTCTTTGTGATGAATAAAGTGCCACTAACGCCAAGGATATCGCCCACATCAAGGTGCTTGAAACTGTCGTACAACTCGTCCCCCAACGTTCCCTGATGAAAGAACAGCTGCATTGATCCACTGTCATCTTGCACGTCAGCAAAGCTGGCTTTCCCCATAATGCGTTGAAACATCATGCGCCCAGCCACATTCACCTGAACACCTTCTGCGGCTAAATCAGCCTTCTCTTTCTCTCCATGCTCTGCATGTAGATGCACGGCTTTGTGCGTTGGCCTGAACGTGTTCGGGAAAGCGTTGCCACCTTCGCGTTGTTCTTGTAGCTTGGCCCGACGCTGAGCAATCAGCTGGTTTTCATCTTCACTCATGGACTGTATTCGGTTATTGGTTCAATTCAAGGATGTAGGCTGCGAACAACGGATTACAAACCAGCCTTCAGACTTTCAATCAGAAATTTACTGATATCGCCATCGAGTACTGCTTGCGTGTTGCTGGTTTCGACATTGGTACGTAGGTCTTTGATTCGCGATTGGTCGAGTACATAGGATCGTATCTGACTACCCCAGCCAATATCCGACTTACCCTCTTCCACCACTTGCTGATCGCCCTGCCGCCGGTGTAGCTCTGCCTCGTACAATTTAGACTTCAATTGTTTCATGGCAGTGGCTTTGTTTTTGTGCTGAGAACGATCGTTCTGACATTGCACAACGATGCCACTGGGTTCGTGCGTAATACGTACGGCCGATTCGGTCCTGTTGACGTGCTGACCACCAGCGCCACTAGCGCGATAAACGTCAATGCGCAAATCCGCTGGATTTATCTCGATGTCAATATCGTCGTCAACTTCTGGAGACACGAACACAGCCGCAAATGAGGTGTGTCGTCTGGCACCTGAATCGAACGGACTTTTGCGTACTAACCGATGCACGCCGATTTCTGTGCGCAACCAACCGAACGCATGATCCCCTTCAAAGCGGATGGTCGCTGACTTGATACCCGCAACATCCCCAGCAGATACTTCAATAAGCTCAGTCTTGAAACCTTGACTTTCCCCGAACCGAAGGTACATACGCAATAACATTTCCGCCCAATCTTGGGCTTCGGTACCGCCGCTTCCAGATTGGATATCAAGAAACGCAGGCGCCGCATCGGCATCACCAGAGAACATTCGCCTGAACTCGAGTCTGGCAACACGCTCTTCTAGCGAGGCAAGATCGGCGGCAACCGCTGTTACCGTATCTTCATCGTCTTCCTCACGCGCCATTTCCAGCAAATCGGCAGCATCTACCACGCCCGTATCAAGTGCCTCAATAACATCGATGGTTTCTTGCAATGTAGCTCGCCGTTGACCCAGTTTTTGAGCGTGTTCGGGCTTATTCCAGACAGCGGGGTCTTCCAGCTCTCGAAGTACCTCTTCTAACTCTTCTTTCTTGCCATCGTAGTCAAAGATACCCCCTGAGAGAATCAGCGCGCACCCTCAGGTCTTCGATGTGGATCAGATAGGGATTAATTTCTTGCATGGGAGAAAATGTATAGCGCCAATGATGAACGGGAGTTTACCGCAAAGCGGCGCTCTCAATATGTTCAACACGCAGTTGTAGGCTCCAGGAATCTCTAAAGTGATTAGCGTCTAGCGAATAAACGATGCTAAATGAATCACCTTTAGTACCTTGGGGTTCACGATTGAAGGCAATAGCTTTCAATGTCTGGGTTGAATCAATGGTCTCTAGAGTCATTTGCAAATGTCCTTTGCCTACCACTCTTTGATCAACAAGCCTGAATGTGTCACAGAAAACTGGCGATTCGAAGTTTTGCCCCCATGGCATAACACGCGCCAGAAGTTGCGCGTTATCAAGTGTTCGCTCAGTTGTCGTCAAGGCTCCATCGGTCAGGTATTCACGCACACCAGGATTTCCTTGCTGTACCTGTCTTACGGTTTCATTAAATAGACGGCAGAATTGTTCAAAATAGTCTTTTTTCAAGCTCATGCCAGCAGCCATTGCATGACCACCAAACTTTGCCAACATATCGGGATATGTCGTCGCGATGGTCTGCAGCACGTCGCGTATGTGCACCCCGGGTACAGAACGAGCCGAACCCTTCAGGTACTCATCGCCATCTGCGGTAAACACAATGGTGGGTTTGTAAAGCTTCTCTTTGACACGTCCAGCAAGAATGCCAATGACACCTTGATGCCATCCGTCGTCATGAAGGCAAACACCAAACAAGTCATCAGCAGAGCTCAGGGATGCAAACAACTCGTCAATCTGCGCCAAAGCGTCACTCTGCATGTCAGCTTCAATGCTGCGTCTGTTGATATTTAAGCTATTTAATTCATTAGCCGCTTTGAGCGCCGAAGCGTTAGAGTCTGATAACAGACACTCAACTCCCACGCGCATGTCGGCGAGTCGTCCAGCCGCGTTCAAACGCGGCCCAATAGCAAAACCGATGTCTTGGGTGGTCAGGTGTTCAACGTGCTTACCCGCTACATTTAACAGAGCCAACACACCATGACGCGTATGCCCGGCGCGTATTCGCTTTAAACCCTGCTCCACCAGCGTTCGGTTAACCGTATCCAGAGGCACCAGATCAGCCACGGTACCGATAGCAACCAGATCAAGCAGTTGCGCAAGCGCCGCATCTGCATGCTTATCATCTTGCTTTTTCAACGCTGACCGAAGCGCAAGCAGCACGTAAAAAATAACACCGACACCTGCCAGATTTCGCCCGGCAAACTCACTACCCGGTAGGTTTGGATTAACAATCGCCACCGCATCAGGAAGCAGCTCAGGCGCTAAATGATGATCGGTGACCACAACATCAATGCCGTATTCATTGGCGTGCTGCACGCCTTCAACGGACGCTACGCCGTTGTCGACCGTCAGCAATAGATCCGGTGTGAAGTCTTTACGCGCCAGATCAACAACTGCAGGAGAGAGTCCATAACCAAAATCAAAACGATTGGGAACAATGTAATTCACTTGTGTGAATCCAAGCATACGCAAACCGCACAAGGCAACCGTTGTGCTTGTAGCACCATCACAATCGTAGTCACCCACTATGAGTATTCGCTCGCTAGCGTCACGGGCTTTTAGCAAACGGGCTACCGCCAGGTCGATGTCAGGCAACAGCTCAGGTGTGGGCAACTGAGCTAAAGAACACGCTAGCTCTTGGGCGCCAGCTACACCGCGAGCAGCAAGGACTCGATGCACAAGCGAGTTGTCATGCAGCACCTCGTTCATCTGTGGAACAAGGCGCTGCGCCACAACAATTGAATGACTGAGCGTCATCGGCCGAACAAACCTTGCATCCGGTTCCATTGGAGCAGGCTCTTTAAACGACTGGTCATATCCTTGTTTTGAGCCATGGTTTCGCTATTACAAATGCCCTGCAACCCATCTTCACCTACGATGCGCACCTGCGACAATTTACCGCGCTTTACCCGTTCAGATAGGGGGGCTAACCACTGCTCATTGATCTGTACCAAACGGCGTTGCAGAGTATCAACGTCAGAGTTAATCCACGCTTGTAACAACGCTAGATCGATAACAAGCAGCTGCTCTACGTCTTCCATATCCGTCAAATCTGTTGAAAACGCTGACAGTTCGCTGCAGTGCGCTCCAGCCGCGTTTGCCAATAAACTGGCTTCCTCGCTATCGGTATAAACACGAATCGGCAGCGGAGTCTCAGGGCTCATCGGCGCTGGTGCGCCACCCCAAAACCACAAACTATTGACGGGCATCTGGCGCATTCGCTCACGTTGCAAGTTGACCGGATGGGTGTGCAATAACATTTGTGCCTCCGTCATTAACTTTCGCCAATCACGAGCCCCATCGCCGTCTGGCAAAAAGCTAGAGGCTTTGCGGTTAGCCAAAAATGAGGGGGGGAAACTTCTGAGCCCACTGGCACGCTGCCCGGCAAGGAACCACTGAATCTCACCTTGTCTGAAAAATTCCAACCCATCATCCATAACCAAGTTGTTTAATGTCGCCAAAATGTCGTCAGCCTCATCAGCAGTTAGCCCCAGTTGATGGGGAGCTATGAGAGTGGCGTTATCTTTGTCGGCTTTTAAATATACGGGATCTGCTCGAACCAACCCATGAGCAAATTTATCTGAAATATTGTCAGCAATGGAGCTCAACGATGGATCGAGAGCTGCACTGGGCAAAAATTGACCTCCATCGGTATCAATTCCCAGCACTGACCCCAGTTCTGCCTGCCAAGGTCGCAACTCGCTCCGTTCAGAAAAAAGATAACCCTCTGGGGAGATGGGTTTGGCTACATCTGACACAATTGCCGCGAATTTTGCTTCCAGAGAATAACCTGGCAGCAGGAATGTCACTGTTTCCAATTTCATAGCCATTGTGACCATTCGTGGCGATCAAGATCGCGATTGAACTCTTTGTTATTCATCAACTCCCACATGCTTTATAATTTCACCCTTCGGCTCGTCGTTTTAGTGCCAAACATTCGTTTCTACCAAGCTTTTAAAAATAATCCATGAAAAATCGAAAACTACTCGTCATCGTGCTGGTGGCGTTGATAGCGTTGTTCTTTCTATTTGACCTGGGCCGATTTTTCAGTCTTGATTACCTGAAAGACCAGCAAGCGGTTCTCGACACTCTATACGCCAACAAACCATTAATGGTCATTGTCGTTTTCTTCATTGGGTATATCGTGATCACGGCCTTATCATTGCCGGGCGCGGCCATTCTAACACTGGCGGCGGGTGCGCAATTTGGCTTGATACTGGGCACAGTAATCGTGTCTTTTGCATCGACCATCGGAGCCACAGCTGCATTCCTCGTATCACGTTACCTGCTCCGCGATTCCATTGAGTCTCGCTTCGGTGACAAAATCAAAACCTTCAACAGCAACATTGAAAAAGATGGTGCTTTTTATCTTTTTACTGTTCGGCTGGTACCTGTATTTCCTTTTTTCCTAGTCAATCTGGTCATGGGGCTTACACGCATCAAGACCGGCGTTTTCTACCTTGTTAGCCAACTGGGCATGCTGGCTGGCACCATGGTATTCGTCAATGCTGGTACACAATTAGCTCAAATCGACAGCCTCGGCGGCATCCTTTCACCGGGTCTCATATTCTCTTTCGCCTTGCTGGGTATTTTTCCTCTTATTGCGAAAAAGATTGTTGACATGATCAAGGCAAAAAAAGTGTACGAGGGTTTCGACAAACCAGAAAAATTTGATCACGATATTGTGGTACTTGGTGGAGGTTCTGGCGGTCTTGTCACTTCTTACATCGGGGCTGTGGTAAAAGCCAAAGTCACACTGATCGAAAAACACGAGATGGGCGGCGACTGCCTGAATACCGGCTGTGTACCCTCTAAGGCTCTGATCAGAAGCGGCAAGCTGATGCAGAACATCCGCAACAGCAGCAAATATGGTGTGCAAAATGCCACTGGCGAAATTGATTTTGCCAAAACCATGGGCCGGGTGCATGAGGTCATTGCCAAGATAGAACCTCACGATTCTGTCGAGCGCTATACCGAGCTGGGTGTCAATGTCATTAAGGGTGAAGGCCGCATTACGTCCCCATGGACAGTAGAAGTCAATGGCGAAACCCTGATCACACGAAACATAGTGATCGCCACCGGTGGCTCTCCATTCGTGCCACCTATCCCGGGACTTGAAAACGTTAATTACCTGACCTCAACTAATTTGTGGCAATTAACCGACCAACCCAAACGTCTCATAGTGCTTGGCGGCGGCCCTATCGGCAGTGAATTGGCTCAGGCGTTTAGCAGACTGGGTAGCGAGGTCACTCAGGTTGAGATGGCACCTCGCATCATGGGACGCGAAGACAGCGATGTAGCCGACATGGTCCAGCAGCGGTTCGAGGCTGAAGGTATCAACGTTATGGTGAACACCAAAGCGACAAAAGTGGAAGCCGATGGTGATACCAAAACCCTGATATGTGAAAAAGACGGCGAAACCGTACGCGTGGATTTTGACGAAATCATCATAGCTGTGGGCCGTAAAGCGAACACTAGCGGCTTTGGCGCAGAGGAGCTGGGAATCAGCTTGAGCGACAAAGGAACAATTGCTATCGATGACTATCAACGAACCAACTTTCCTAATATCTTCGCTGTTGGCGATGTCTGTGGACCTTTCCAATTTACTCACGTTGCAGCACATCAGGCATGGTTTGCGGCGGTGAACGCACTATTCGGTATGTTTAAGACATTCCGCACAGACTACCGCGTCATCCCCTGGGCCACATTTACAGACCCTGAAGTAGCTCGAGTTGGCCTGAACGAGACCGACGCAAAGGACCAAAACATTGCTTACGAGCTAACGACTTACGGAATTGACGACCTAGATAGAGCGATTGCTGACAGTAGCGACTACGGTGTGGTCAAAGTCCTAACCGTTCCTGGCAAGGACAAGATACTTGGCGTTACCATTGTTGGAGAGCACGCAGGAGACTTGATCGCTGAGTATGTATTAGCTATGAAACATGGCTTGGGACTGAACAAAATTCTGGGCACCATTCATATCTACCCAACGCTCTCAGAAAGTAACAAGTATGCGGCCGGTGAATGGAAACGTGCTCACCAACCAGTCAAAGTGCTCGAGTGGGTAGAAAAATTCCACACTTGGCGCCGCGGCTAGTCTAGCTTTTTGCAGTTATGCTTGTGAGCCTCTGCAGAGTGCTCACAAGCAACTGGATTATTTGACGTACTAGTAGTAAATTGAGGCCGCAATGGCCTCCTGAGGTCTGCGCAAACATCACGCAACAGACAGCACATGCTAGCTGTTGCATTTTTCTACTGTTTTCGAGCCCAGCCCCATGAGTAACGCAACCAGCCACGCCACTGACAAAACTGTCGTCAGTTCATGGAACGAGTTTGACCCACTGACGCACGTTATCGTCGGTCGCGCAGATCACACGTGTATTCCACCCAACGAGCCGGCGACCGAAGCCAAGGTCCCCGAGGACAGTGACATGCGTGGCATGTGGGGCCCTCGTCCGCTAGAGACGGTGGAAAAAGCCAATATTCAACTGGACAACCTAGCCAGCATTCTAGAAGCACGCGGCATCAAAGTCGATCGCCCAACGCCTATTCAATGGAATCAGGCAGTTAACACACCTGATTTTTCCGCTGCCAGTCAATTCGGATGCATGCCACCCCGGGATGTCTTACTCACCATTGGCAACGAAATACTGTCTGCGCCTATGTCTTTTCGATGCCGCTACTTCGAATACCTTGCGTACCACGACCTGATGCAGCGCTACTTTGATGAAGACCCTAATTTTCGCTGGGAGCAAGCACCCCGACCTCGCCTCGACGACAGGTCCTACCAGTCAGGCTACTTTGACGAAATAACGATTGAAGAACGACTGGAGCGCACAGCGGCTTTGAACTTTGTCACGACCGAGCACGAGCCTTTGTTTGATGCGGCTGACGTTTGTCGGCTAGGCAAGGATCTTTTTGTGCAACATGGCCTGACCACTAACCGCCGCGGTATGGAATGGTTACAACGTCATTTTCCCGATCATCGAGTACATTCCGTGAATTTCCCTGGCGATCCGTACCCGATACATATTGACGCCACATTCGTACCTCTTCGACCCGGGTTAATTATTAACAATCCCAACCGGCGATTGCCTGAAGGGCAAAGAAAGATCTTTGAAGCTAACGATTGGGAAATTATCGACGCAGCACCGCCTTCTCACAACCGTCCACCGCCACTGTGCTACTCCAGCACGTGGCTGTCAATGAACTGTTTAATACTTGATCACAAGACAGTAGTAGTTGAGGCTAGTGAGGTGTATCAGCAAGAGCAAATGGACAAGCTGGGCATGAACGTTATTCCTGTACCGTTTCGCGACGCCTACCCTTTCGGCGGTGGCCTGCATTGCTCTACTGGCGACGTGCACAGATCTGGCACCTGCGAGGACTACTTTCCCAAGCAGGTTCCAGGCACCTTACTGCGCGGATAATCTGAAGATTAAACGAGGAGAAGGATTTCCTCGAACATGAATATACAAGCTCAATGCTAACGATGGTTGGACACTTGGGCCGCTAACGGAATAACTGCACCGCGCCATCGGCCACATACTGAACGGCCAACGCGGCTAACAGCACACCAAGAAGCCGAGTCAGTACAAGACGACCAGTGTCACCAAGGTATTTATCCACATACTCAGCACCGCACAAGGTCACATACGTGAGTAAGAAAATAGAAAACAACAGCGCGACTAGAATAAACACACCCATCCAATGTCCATTGGTGCTGGTAGCGGACAATTCTGAAGACAGAAGGATAGTTGCAGATATCGCCCCTGGCCCTGCAAGTAACGGAATGGCTAGCGGAAACACGGCCAGATTGGCAATCTGATTTTTCATGGCCGCCGTAGAGGTCTTTTTCTTCCGCTCCTCACGTTGTAGATAAATCATTTCAAACGCCGTATAAAACAGTAGCAATCCTCCAGCCACACGAAACGCGTCTATGGTGATTCCCATACCATCTAGCACTGCCATTCCTGTTAATGCAAACAGCGCTAAAATGCCGAATGCAATCAGCACCCCACGCAGTGCAGTGGCGCGCCGATCTTTTTTACTCAAGCTGGCAGTAAGCCCTAAAAATAAGGGCGCATTACCAATGGGATCGATGGTGACAAACAAGGTGATGAAAGCATTGAGCAAGGCGTCGAAGCTTGGCATTGGGTTTCTCCGAGAGTCTAACCAGCGATGTTACACCCAATGTGAAGCCTAACCAAACTTGTAACGTACAAACCAGAGATTCTGAAAAAAGTCATGACGCTTCCAAGGAAAGAGCTGTTCGATATCCCCACGGGAATGATTTACCTTAATGGTAATTCATTAGGACCCGTCCCTATAGGGGTTGCAGCGGCTGTAGAAAAAACCATCAGCGAGCAATGGGCTAACCAACTGGTTAAAGGTTGGAATACGTGTGGCTGGTATGAACAACCGGTACGTGTGGGCAACAAGGTGGCAAAGCTTATCGGCGCGTCGCAGGGCTCGGTGGTTATGGGTGACACATTATCGATAAAAGTATTTCAATCGCTTTGTGCAGGGCTTGCCATGCGTCCAAGTCGCAAAGTCATTTTATCTGACACAGGCAATTTCCCATCAGATCTGTATATCGCTGAAGGTCTTATTGCATTGAAGGATCAGGGATACACTCTGAAACTTGAGGATCCAGAAACCGTTATTGATGCCATTGATGACACCGTGGCTGTGGTATTACTCACCGACGTGGATTATCGCACTGGACGCAAACACGACATGAGAAAACTGACTCAAAAAGCGCATAGTCAAGGCGCAGTTATGATCTGGGATCTGGCACACAGTGCCGGTGCACTTGATATAAAAATAGAACAATCCAACTGCGAATTTGCAGTTGGCTGTACATATAAGTACCTCAATGGAGGGCCAGGAGCACCAGCGTTTATCTATGTGCGTCCCGATCTAACAAGTACTACTCAACCTTTTCTTTCTGGTTGGATGGGCCACAAGACACCCTTCGATTTTGAGCAACGCTTTGTACCCGCAAAAAATATCGAACGCATGCGCACTGGCACGCCTCCAGTGATACAGCTTTCAGCACTTGAAGAGGCATTGAAAATATGGGACGAAACAACCATGCAGGAAGTACGAGCTGCATCCATTGCTTTGGGAGATTTATTTATCGCAGAAGTTGAAACTCGCTGCCCACAGCTCGCCCTTCTAAGTCCACGCGACGGCTCAACCCGAGGTAGCCAAGTGTCTTTTGCGTTTGAACACGCATATGCCGCTATGCAAGCATTAATCGCGAATAATGTTGTTGGTGATTTCCGTGCACCCAATGTAATGAGATTCGGATTTGCGCCACTCTACATAGATGCAAACGATGTCATCAAAGCTGTTGACACGCTAAAACATATTTTAGACAACGCGCTGTGGGACAAGCCAGAATACAAAGAAAGAAACCGCGTCACCTAGATTAATACACAAAAAAATGCCTCGCATTAACGAGGCATTTTCGATCGCTATAAAAGCACTAACTCTGATCACTCGCCAGTGACAATATAAAAGCCTACTGCTGCTTAAGCACAATCTCAACACGTCGGTTTTGCCTTCTTCCCTCTGGCGTATCATTAGTTGCAATTGGGCTGTCTGCACCAAAACCTGCGGCAGATAGCCTAGTGTTAGTGATGCCTTGATCTCTCAGCACTTGCATTGTTGATGCTGCACGAGAAAAAGATAACTCCTCGTTACTATTAAATCGGCTGTTATTGCCAACTGGGATGTTGTCGGTGTACCCGATAACCGTCATATCTGCAGCAATTCCAGAAAGCTCACGTGCGATAGAAGATATAAGGCGTGTTCCCTCAGGGCTCAACGCAGTGCCACCAATTTGAAACAAACCGTTATTACCAACCAGAATTTTCACACTATTGTCCGACAAGGTTCTAACCGTCGTACCTGCTTCGGAATTAAGCGCAGAAGACAAGGTTGTGCTGACATCCGCAGCCCATCCGCGTGCACCTGCGTCGCCTTGAGTTGCTAATTGGGTTTCAAGCTCTCCCAATTGTTCAGCTGATTTTTCTTGGGCACTTTTGGAAAATGCAACAGCTCGCCGAAGTCTTTCGCTTAACGCTCTACGCTTCTGTTTTTCTGCCTCAATACTCAGCTGCTGCTCATCGAGCTGTATAGCTCCTTGCTCACGCGACTGTTTAGAGAAGGCGATTGATCGGCGCAAACGGTCGGCCAGAACCTTACGTTTTCCCTGCTCTGCCGCCATACTTTGCTGCTGCTCTTCGGACTGCGCAGCTCCTTGCTCACGCGACTGCTTAGAGAAGGCGATTGATCGGCGCAGTCGGTCGGCCAGAACCTTACGTTTTGCCTGCTCTGCCACCATACTTTGCTGCTGCTCTTCGGACTGCGCAGCTCCTTGCTCACGCGACTGTTTAGAGAAGGCGATTGATCGGCGCAGTCGGTCGGACAGAACCTTACGTTTTGCCTGCTCTGCCGCCATACTTTGCTGCTGCTCTTCGGACTGCACAGCTCCTTGCTCACGCGACTGCTTTGAATAGGTGATTGAACGGCGTAACCGATCAGCCAACGTTTTTCGCTTTTGGCGCTCTGATTCTAAGCTTAGTTGCAGAGCTTCAATTTCCAATGCAGCTTCACTCTGAGCATTCTTGGAAAAGCCAATTGCACGATCCAGACGCTGTGACACCGCCTGTTTGTCTTGACGCAACTTGGCGATCTGTTCTTCCAGATCAACATGTCCATCTGCTTGGACAAGGCCATGCGAACTTAGAAGAGCGATTGAAAGCGCGGTGGTGAGCAACAGTTTTGACATTTAGGACCCTCCGGGTATATCGGAAATTAGTTATGACTATAGTTAGGACTATATGGTGAGTACAGTCAGTGCATGACTCCAACCGAGATCAATAATAAGACTGTCGACTGAAGTGAAAATAAAACCTACTACAGAGTATATCCACAATGGAAACATCTGGACCCACTGACTGATAGAGAAAGCACACTGACAACTATTTCACACAGCCGTTAACACGATTGCTAGGTAAATCTAACAAAACGGCACTATTATTCCTGATTTCATTCTGGAATCTTTTAATCCGCCAGATATTAACTAGCAATAGTTTTGCCTGACTTCGTTTCACAGTGTGTACTAGCGAGTTGTTTGACAACACACAAACGCTTTTCACCGATTAAAACGCAAAAAAAAACCAGAAAGACTTTCGTCCTCCCGGTTTTTCAATTGAAGTACAACGTTTTGTAGAGGCTTTTTTCTAAAAAAACGAGCCCTAACAAAGGTTCACTCGACTACTACCTGAGTCGGTAAGCACGTACGTAGTCAATTTCTAGCTGAGGGTTGCGGAAATTGGCTACATCTTCAGAAGTTGGCCACCGTTGATCGCTTGACCGGCCTAACCCGCCTGCATTAGTCGGGAAGTTTGTCCAGTTGCCACCAAGAGCAAGATTGAGTTGCAAGTAAAGACTTTCGTAATTAGCTTGGCTGTTGTTTACTTCGCTGACTTCGTTGCCATCGATTTTCCAAACGATCTTGCTGGGCGTCCACTCTACTGCGTAAACATGAAAATCTTGGCTGTAGTCAGTACCTGTAAAGACTTGACCTGACGGTCTAGGCTTGATGAAGTTGTGATCACCACCGTAAGTGGTTGAAACATTGTCGAAATAATGGAATGAGTTGTAGATGTAATGAGGTGCGTGACCCAGATTTTCCATTATGTCGATCTCAGTACGCTGCGTGCCTTCAAAAGCGCGATTCTGGTGGAACATCCAAAATGCAGGGAATGTTCCTTCATGACTAGGAATCCTGATGCGGGCTTCGAAATAGCCATGCTTCTGGTGGAATTTGTCGTGAGTTGCGATAACGCCAGACAGGAATTGTTGTTGACTCGACATCTGCTCAAGGTCACCAAAGCTACGCGTCTTGTCTCTGCTTTTGAGTGGATTGACAACCGACTGGATAGATAACGTACTTCCGTTAAATTTGAACGGGTCATAGACAGAGGAAAATTTATCTTTGTGTGCTTGATCAGGACCTAACGTGTTCACATAGAACTGATCTTCACCATTGACTACGCGATATTCATAACGCTCGCCGTTGAATTCGCCGTCCCATCGTAGTTGGGTGTGCCAGCGAAAAGGATTAAGCGCAGTGCCGTTGAATTCGTCACTAAAGACAAGCTCGTAGCCCTCTTTGCTAGTTGTCTCTGGGAAATTAAATGACGCTGGATCGATCAAGCTTTGGATATTTGCAGCGTTAGGATCACCACCATCATTCGAAGCGTTGCTGTCTTGGGCAGGTGGCGGGCTGAAATCTGCGACCGCGCCATTTGATGAATCACCGTTAGAGCCAGCAGAGCCTGTTCCGTTTCCAGTGACTTCTATTCGCAAAGTAGCTGATTGATCAGTTCTGGAACCTGACGAACTCACTGCTTTGATGGTCAGCGAGTGAGTGCCTTCCCATAAATCGTTACTCACCCAAAATGTATCACCCGTGGAGCCAACAACGATGCCATCGACAGTGACTTCGTATTCTGCTGCACCGTTCGACTCGTTCCACTCCCAGCGTACATCGCTACCAGAGAATTCGGTAAAGCGAAGGCCTTGCACAACACTTGCGTTGGAAGACGAGCCACTTACGCTAGACGAGCTGGCGTTGTTGTTAATTGCCCGGCTAGAAGAGGATGAGCTTGACGCCTCAACCAATGTTGTTTTTCCGTAGGAGCCGCTGATGTAATCTTCGCTAACGCTGATTCTTGCAGTCAGAGTTCTTTCCGACACATCTCCGTCACCGTCAATAGCTCGCACGTACATGTCCGCAATGCCTGCCGAAAGATTGTAGCTGTAGAACTTAATATCGTTTGTAAGTCCCTGGCTTTGGCCGTTTACGGTGACTTCATAATTGACCGCATCAGCTACTGGAGCCCATTCCCACTTGACGGTATTCTGCCGAATCTCAGTGCCCCGCAAATCTCGCGGTGTGTCGGTGGCAAATACCGAACCTGCATACAAACTACCTGACAGTATTACTAGCGCGGGTAAAATATAGAGTTTATTGCTTCGCATAGTCTAATATTCGTTCAAGGTTAAATACTTAATCTGTTGCCGCTGCCACAAACGAGCCAAACAAGTAAGAATGCTCGTTACCAAAATGACAGGTAAGCTCCGACACTTCTGATTTTTTGGCCTCGCTGAGCCACACCACGATTGAGTGTTGGCTGCACCGATTGCCGAGAAATCAGGCTAATCGGAATGTGCTCTTCGGCCTGTTGGGGCGTATTCTACCTGTCGATTCACTGTTGTTTACGTTTACGAATATGAACATCTGTTCATGAACTAGACAGATCCATTCAATTGCTGGAAAACGCCCGCTGCATCAGGGTTGCAGAGCAACCAAATGCTGAAAACGCGTAGATTACTAACAGGATAGTAAACCGCACTGGCACGCCATCTTGGGCAGACAGCCGCTTGATCGTCAGAGCAAGGGGATCAGGAAATGAGTTCGGGACTGCCGATGTGAAAACCCTGGCCAAAGTCAACGCCAATTTCCCTAACCGCTTCTAGCAGGTCTGGCGATTCGATGTGTTCGGCAACTGTTCTCTTGCCCATCGATTTGCTGATCTCACAGATGGCTTTGACCATGGTGTAGTCAGTTTTGTCGTCGAGAATATCTTTGACTAAAAGCCCATCGATTTTGAGAAAATCTACGGGTAATTTGCGCAAAATGGCAAACGAAGATAAACCAGAGCCAAAATCGTCGATGCTAAATCGGCAGCCGATACTCGATAGTTTCTCCATAAAGGCGCTGACTTTGGTCAAATTTGCCACAGCCGTGGTTTCCGAAATTTCGAAACACAGGATATCTGGGGACACGCCGCTATTGTTAATCTCTCGAATGATACGCTGAGCTACTTCTGGATCCGTGCATGACCCAGCCGATAAGTTCAGGCCGATGTATCGAATATCACGCTGCTTGGCTGGATCAGATTGCAACCATTTCAGTGTGAGCGAAATAGCGCGTTCATCCAATGCTGAAATTAGCCCGTAGCGCTCGGCGGTTGGCAGAAACACTTGCGGGCTAACTAAGTTCCCATTGCTGAGTTGCAACCTCAGGAATATTTCGTAGTGCATCCCTTCTGGCTGATCATGCAATGGCATGATTTCTTGACAAGCTAGGAACAACCGGTTGTTTTCCAACGCGTTGTTAATCTCCTCGACCCAATGCGTTGCGATTTTTCGATTGCTGTTATTACCTTGAGCCTCACGATAGACAACAACCCGATTGCGCCCCTCGTTCTTAGCAATGTAACAAGCAGTATCAACAGCACTAAAAAGGGACTCGATATCGTTCCAACGATCATCTACAACAATCAAACCAATACTTACGCCAATCGTAAATCGACTGTCCTCCCAGAGAAACTCAAAATTTTCTACTTCGTGGCGTATTTGATTAGCCAGTT
Source organism: Granulosicoccus sp. (assembly GCA_023300375.1). Classification (GTDB taxonomy): domain Bacteria; phylum Pseudomonadota; class Gammaproteobacteria; order Granulosicoccales; family Granulosicoccaceae; genus Granulosicoccus. The sequence goes on from JALZWO010000219.1 coordinate 20,654, forward strand.
TCATTGCCTCTGCTGCACTACATTTGTACAACAGCACGCCAAATTCATCTCCACCAAGCCTTGCCAGAACATCACTGGTGCGAACTAAAGTGCCGAACAATTGCGACAGCTGACGAAGCAGCTCATCACCGGCTTGATGACCGGCGGTGTCATTCACAATTTTGAATGAATCCAGATCCATAAAGCATAAAGCATGGGACTCTCGCGTCAGTTTTGAGGACTCAAGGGCTTCGCGCAGCGTGTTGTCGAAGCTGCGACGATTGGAAAGACCCGTAAGAGCGTCATGACTTGCATGATAGGCGGTCGTTTCAGCTTGCCGCACAGACGCAGTAACGTCGCAACCAACACCTCGATACCCGACAAATTGCTTAGTCCGGTTAAACACGGGGATACCGCTGTAACGAATGACCCGCGTTTCACCGCCAATAGACCATCGAAATTCGAAATCGCGGAATGACTGACCATCCCTCAGTTGTTGTATGTGGCCTTTCCAATGACTATCGTCATTAATATTGGCTGGGTGATCGAGCAACTGTGAATGTGTACGGCCCAAGATGTGTTCTCTGGGAATTCCCAAGACATCGACCAACCCATCAGAGATAACCCGAAACGTTAGCCGACTATCGATCTCCCAAAAAAAATCAGCAGCAGCACTGGCATAGTGCAGATAACGTTGTTGGTTTGATCGTAGCCGACGCCAATCCTTAATTTGCTTAAGCGGGGCAACAGTTGCAGTAGGCTCTTCCGCAGCGTTGACTAAATTAGATGCCAACAAACCGGCACTATCTTCATCAATCAAAGCAACATCAACAAACGACAATAATAGAGCGCGCGATGCGCCCCATTGAACATGGGTGACTCTAGCAATCAAGCGCACTTGTGTTTGACGATTGGAAATTGCCAGCAGTGTCACTCGATCTCGACTGCTAGCGGCAACACCAGATAGATCAGAAACGGCGCATTTCACGGCTTTTGCATATTCAGCTTCAGAAAATATGTCAGCAACGTGAACGGAATCGATCAACGATTGAGCGCCGGGATATCCCAGTACTCTTGCCGCATTATCGTTGGCGAACAAGATAGAATGCCGGGCAATGATGAGACTGCCTTGAATCCCGTCGTTGACTAGTGTTTGGTAGTCGATGGACACAGCAGAGCGTGGCGCGGAATACGCAGGGCCACTCAGGAGACGTATGTCAATGCCGCGTACTTGTTGATCATCTGACAACACTGGAGTACGCACTATCATGACTTGCGCCAGATCGCTTTCACCTAGTAGAGCAAGGTCTACAGCGCTAATATCAGCTTTGCCTGTGAACATCGTCTGACTGTCGAGCGCCATCTGCTCGCGGGCAAGTGCCCCTGGAAATAAATCAAAATCGGTTTTACCAATGACTCCAGCAGGTGAGGCACAACCCACACTGTGTGCAAACGCCTCAGAGCAAGCGCGATAAACCAATCTCTCATCTTTGAGCGCTACCCTGTCGGTAGCTTGGCCATCCATCGTCTTGCGACTTTGCATCTGTCTATAGTTATCTCTATGCGGAAGACGAGCTTGGTCTTGTAGTTACAACACGACCAACAACATTCGAGTATTGATTATAAAGCACACCACTCTAAACGACAGGAACTACCCCTCAATTTCTTGTTGCATTTTTGCAACAACTTTTGCACCACGATAGAAGTAGCTTACGGATTGCAAAGACCACGTCTTTGCAATTTGAACAGAACCTCATCCACCGTGATTCCACAATGTTTCAAGGTTTATGTCACGATGACCACGCAAGTAGCCATCAGTGATCGTTGGTTAATTTTCTGCTTTTATCAATTTCAGGAAAGATTATGAGCAAGACAATCGACTTCTACTTCGACTATTCCTCACCCTTTGGCTATCTGGCCAGCGAACGAATAGAGGAACTTGCTGCAAAACACGACAGAACCATCGTCTGGCGCCCCATCTTGTTAGGTGCTGTGTTTAAAGTGACAGGCCAGGCACCACTCACGCAAATGCCGCTAAAAGGCAACTACTCCATGCGCGATTTTGCACGTTCTGCAAAAGAACATAAAATTACTTACAAGCACCCAGAGAATTTCCCCATAGGTGCCGTCGCTGCTTGCCGAGCTACTCTGTGGATGCGCGATCACGAATCTGAAAACATCAGCAAGCACACCACAGCTTTTGTACACGCAGTATTTCAAGCCTATTATGTCGCCGGCAAGGATATCAGCGACACCGATGTCATAACACAACTCGCAAACGACATCGGCGTCGATCATGCGCTACTGAACTCGGCGATAAATGAGCAGCCTGTGAAGGCGGCTCTTCGCAAAGAGGTGGACGATGCCATCGCGCTTGAAGTCTTTGGATCTCCTATGATGATTGTTGATAACGAGCCTTTCTGGGGAAATGACCGTATTGAGCAACTTGACCGATGGTTGGATCAAGGCGGATGGTGAATACACGTAAACTGTAATAATACAAATGAAATACCTAAGTATCGAGAACGACAAACGTGAAGTTGCCACTATTACGTTTAATCGTCCTGAGGCCTTCAACGCCATGAACAGGCAATTCATGGATGAACTATTGGCTGCGTTACAAGAGCTAAGTGGCACAGCGCGTGTGCTGGTCCTGACGGCCAACGGTAAGCACTTTTGCGCTGGCGCCGATGTTAACTGGATGCGAGATTCAGTCAAGCTAACTGAGCAAGAAAATCAGGATGATGCCCATGCACTCGCTGACATGCTGTTTGCTTTGAATACTTTTCCAAGCCCTACCGTCGCCAAAATTCAAGGCGTAGCACTAGGAGGTGGCACCGGCATTGTCAGTTGTTGCGATATTGCCATCGCCACAGAAGATGCCCGCTTTGCTTTGTCTGAGGCGCGTTTAGGTCTCATACCTGCAACGATCAGCCCTTATGTTCTAGCGGCTATAAGTTCACGAGCAGCCAGGCGTTACTTCCTTACCGCGGAACAGTTTACTGCAGCACAGGCCCTTCACATAGGGTTGATTCATGAAACCTGCGCGAGCGATCAATTATCAGATCGAGTTGAAAAAATTGTCAACGAATGCCTGCTCAGTGGCCCACAGGCACAAACAGCGGCAAAACAATTGATAGCTGATGTAACTGGTGCTAAAAATGACGTGGCGTTGAGACAACAGCTTGCCTCTCGTCTAGCCTCTGTTCGAGCGGGACAAGAAGCGCAAGAAGGACTCAGTGCATTTTTAGAAAAACGCCAACCCAACTGGGCCCCTGACCGGCCCTAGGCTAGCCCTTGGTCAAGCAGCCCTTGGCCAAAAAGAATCGAGAAACTACTGCCCAGCCACAGCCTCATCAAAACACAGCTCGGCTTTCTCTTCACTAAAACCTGCATCTGCAAATACCATTTTTGGGCAGCTTTCCAGAGCACTGTTGTCCAAGGTTAGCGGGTCGATCTCTTTAGGTAAGGGCGATAAGCACTCATCAATAGCCTGAGCGGAAATATCACTACACGCGGATGCTTTAAACCCCATGCATGCAGTGAACGCTTCTGAAGCACAGAGTACATCGTACTGACTGCGAGCCATATCTTCCAACAGCGCACGTGGAATCATTTCTCGCGATTGCGAAAACACAGGGCTCAACACCGCGCTTAATAAAAGTGTTAACAGCATCAACAATCCAGCGCCGATTGCTATCGTTTTTGTTTTTGTATTGATCTTTATTTCACTCATTGATATTGCTGCTCTTTACATTAATTGCAGAACGCTCTTATCTAGCGTTGACGATCTTATCTTACAGTATGCAAATAGCAGAAATCGTAGCCACGTAAAAACGGCACATCAACAAGCAGGGAAATTAACAGCGATCCCCCCTAACGATGTTTCCTTGTATTTAAGGTTCATGTCCAAACCCGTTTGACGCATGGTTTCTATGCAATTATCCAGCGGCATAAAGTGGCTTCCATCCCCTCGCAAGGCTAAAGAGGCGGCGGAGACAGCCTTTATTGCCCCCATAGCATTACGCTCAATACAGGGCACTTGCACCAAGCCGCCGGCGGGGTCACAGGTCATACCTAAATGATGTTCGAGCGCAATTTCAGCAGCGTTCTCAATTTGCTCATTACTGCCTCCCAAGGCCGCACAGAGACCAGCAGCTGCCATCGCAGACGCAGATCCTACTTCGCCCTGACAACCCACTTCAGCACCCGATATTGAAGCATTGTGCTTAATAAGACCTCCAATAGCCGCCGCCGTTAACAGGCAATCAATAGCGCCTTGATCGCTCGCACCCACACAGTGTTCACGATAATATCGCAACACTGCAGGTATCACTCCGGCGGCACCATTTGTGGGCGAGGTAACAACACGACCACCCGCTGCATTCTCTTCATTTACCGCCATGGCATAGATCGACAACCAATCGTTTTCAGCATGTGGTTGCACCATGTTGCGACCGCGTTCCTGCAGCAGTTGCTCGTGAATAGCTTTAGCACGTCGTTTAACCAACAAACCACCGGGTAATATGCCGTCCACACGAAGCCCACGGTCAATACACGCGTTCATTGTTTTGCCCAGTTTTTGCAAACCGTCATCGAGTGCTTGCTGCCCCGATTGTGCAACTTCATTGGCAGATTTCATTTGGGCAATACTCAGCCCTGACGCACGGCCCATCTCTAGCATCTGCGCCGCTGTGCCAAATGGGTACGGGCAACCCTGCTCGCGCTGGTCATTCTCCAGTTCTGAAGGCTTGTCGTGCTTACTTGCTTCCAGCTCAGCCTCGTTAACCACAAAACCACCGCCAATTGAATAGTAGGTTTCTTGGGCAACCAGCCTACCTTGATCATCTAAGGCTTGAAATATCAGTGCGTTTGCATGCCCAGGCAATGCCGGCCCAAAATCGAACACCAGATCTTTTTCTGGGTCGAATTGCAATGTTCCTAGTTTGGCAGTACAAACTTGTTTACTCGTCCTGACTTCGGCTTCCAATTGTTCCGCTTTATCCGGGTCAAGCGTATCGGGGGAAAAACCGTTAAGTCCAAGAATCACAGCACGATCTGTAGCATGACCCTTCCCTGTAAACGCTAGAGAACCATATAAGGTAACTTTTACTCGGCTAGCTGAAAGATCAGACAGCAGCTCCAGAAAGCGATTAGCCGCCGTCATAGGTCCCATAGTGTGAGAGCTCGATGGCCCGATGCCTACTTTAAACATGTCAAAAACGCTAAGGAACATGACGCACCTGATGCTGGATGGTATACCCGATTGTGACAGCCAAATAGGCTTAAGCAAGACGCAATCTTAAAAGTGTCGGTATTGGTACTTGACTGTGTCGCGTATAGTGAGGCCGATTCGGAATTGGCAAGTACAAACACACATGAACTTACTCAAAAACAAACAACACTGGCTATTCGATATGGATGGCACGCTGACTCGTGCCATGCATGACTTTGATGCTATGCGTGTTGCTTTAAACCTTCCGGAAGGCGTCCCCATCCTCGAAGCGCTAACCAATATGGAACCGAGCCAAGCGCTGATAAAACGTCGCGAACTCGATGAAATGGAATTGCACATGGCGGCAGAAGCTGAACCGCAACCAGGTAGTACCGAGCTTTTGCAGTACCTTTGCGATCAAGGGGCACAGGTAGGCATAGTGACCCGAAATGGGCGAGAGATCGCCGACGTTACATTACAAGCTTGCGCCTTAGATAAATTTTTCACCCCCGAGAGCATCATCAGTCGCGATTGCTGTGCAGCCAAACCTGACCCCGCAGGCATAAATTTGCTTCTAGCACGATGGCAAGCTGATGCGGCACAGGCGGTTATGGTCGGTGACTACCTATTCGACCTGGAGACCGGACGCAATGCAAGCGTCACCACCGTGCACATGGATGTGGATGGCATTTTCGCATGGCCCGATATGACTGATGTGGGCGTTCAATCGCTGCCAGAATTGCTTGCTCTACTTGAGACCGCTGACGACTCAAAAAAATTACTGCGTTAAAAACAGCCTATCGATATCCGCGCATACAATAACGCAAACACTAGAACGTGGCTCCTGAGCGCCTAGTCGCGCCATACGTCCTGAGGTGAAACAGCGGACGCCGCGTTACCCCATGCTGAGCGA
>JALZWO010000220.1 GCA_023300375.1 Granulosicoccus sp.
GCTGAAGCTTTGTTCCGAGAAGCTTTGCTTTACGATGCAAATTTCCTACCTGCCCAGTTAGGTCTTGCCGAAGCTCTTTCAGAGGGATTTGAGGGACGTGCACGCGAATTATTGAACTCTATCGTGGTGCAACATCCAGATAACGCCCACGCCATGATTTTGCTTGCACAAATTGAGCTGGAGTTGCAAAATTTGGATGTTGCCAGAGGTTTACTCAATACGGCCTTGCAGCTAACAAAGACTCAAGGATTACCACCATTAGAGATCTATGCTCTACACGCTGGCGCCAACTTGCTTGACGATATATCCATGGATGAGTGGGTTAGCAAGGCATTGGAGTACAACCCGCGTTACGGCGACATTTATGCAAAGCCTGCACGTTTCTATATTATTACCTACCGCTATCGCGAAGCGGTAGATTTGTATTTTCGAGCCGTAGCCATTGATCCTGATCTGGCCACCGCGCATCGTGATCTAGGCATCAATCAACTGCGGATCAACAATCTGTTTGCTGCACGCCATCATTTGCAGTTGGCCTTTGATCTTGATTCGTTTGATGCACAAACTGTCAATACGTTGCGCCTGCTCGATGATCTTGATCAGATGAGGGTGAGTTCCGTCGATGTACCTGACCCTGAGAACCCTGATCAGATTATAGGGCGTGTGTTGATTCGACTTGATCGAGAAGATGTCGATGCGCTCGAGCCGTACGTTGTCGATCTCTCAGTACGTGCCGTGCAACTGTTTACGAAAAGGTACGATTTCAGGCTAGAGCGTCCCATGGTCGTCGAGCTGTATCACGATCACGATGATTTTGGTGTGCGCACCGTCAGTACACCAGGTATTGGCTTGTTAGGTGTTACCTTCGGTTATCTGACCGCCATGGACAGCCCTAAAGCGCGAGCTGCTGGATCGTTTCATTGGGGCAGTACGTTGTGGCATGAGATAGCGCATGTATTTACCCTTGAAGCTACTAACCATCGTCTGCCGCGGTGGTTCAGTGAAGGACTGTCGGTTTATGAAGAATGGAATACTGGCCCGATAGCAGATCGTGAATTGTCCTTAGATGTGCTTGCTGCTATTAGTCAAAATCAGCTCTTACCATTGGAAAATCTGGATCAGGGTTTCGTACGGCCCAGCTATGAGGGACAGGTCCAAGTTTCCTATATGCAGGCTGGGCTTATCTGCGACTTTATTGCCAGCCGTTGGGGACATGAGGCCCTGGTTAAAATGCTCAAGGTATTTTCCACTGGAGCCAATACGACAACCGCCCTAAAATTTGCGATCGGTGAAGACTACAAAAGCTTTGACGCAGAATTTGCAACTCACTTAAAGCAACGTTGGGGTGCCATTCTGAACTCTCTTGATGAATACAGCGCCGTGTCACGTCAGCTGACTCGGGCCCTTGAATTTGAAGACTGGGGCAGTGCACAGGCGTTGTCGCGTGATCTTGTAAGACGATACCCCGAGCGTGTGGGTCAGGGTAATGCTTACGTTGTTCTTGCCGAGGCGCTGACTGAAGAGGGCAAAGATGATGATGCTGTAGAAGTTCTGCTGGACTGGCAACAACGCGGAGGCTACGATCCTGATGTGCTTCTCCAGCTTATCGTCGATTTGCGTGCTCGGGATCGTCAAACAGAAGCCGTTGCAGTGATGGAAGCGTTGAACTGGGTTATGCCGTACGGCACCGACGTACATCAATGGCTTGGAGAACACTACTTGGCTGAGCAAGACCCAGAGCGCGCGTTACGAGAGTTCAATGCCCTTATCGGTATGCAAGTCGATGATCTAGCTTTTGCCTATTTTGGCAAGGCGCAAGCGACACTACTGCTGGGTGAAGAAGAACGAGCCCGCCGTCAATTACTTTATGCGCTTGAAAGTGCACCTTTTTACCGACCCGCACAGCACCTGTTGTTGTCCCTTTCAGCTGGAGATTAAATAGACGTGAACGAGAGTGATTTCAACAAAGCGGACACCGCTCGGCTTGTAGAAGAATTTCGAACAGTGACGTCCAAGCTTCGATCAGAGGTTGGGCGCATCGTGGTTGGCCAAGACGAGGTGGTTGAGCACCTGCTCATAACCTTGCTTGTTGGTGGGCATTGCTTGGTGACAGGTATGCCGGGCACCGCTAAAACGTTGTTGGTGAGGACATTGGCAGATGCGTTGGGGCTTGAATTTGACCGGATACAGTTCACTCCTGACCTGATGCCGACTGACATCACCGGTACGGATATTATTGAAGATGATGAGAATGGTAAGCGGAACTGGCGTTTCATTCCGGGTCCAATCTTCACCAATGTGTTGCTGGCGGACGAAATTAACAGAACGCCGCCTAAAACTCAGGCTGCACTGCTGGAAGCCATGCAGGAGTACTCTGCAACCGTGCGTGGCACACAGCACATCATAAAAAAACCGTTTTTTGTATTGGCAACGCAGAATCCTCTAGAGCTCGAAGGTACATACCCTCTGCCCGAAGCACAGTTGGATCGATTTCTGTTTAACATCATGCTCGATTACCTACCATTGGAAGATGAACTCACCGTGGTTCAACGTTTCACCAGTGACACCCCACCAGCACCGGTTGTCGCCTGTACTAACGCTGCTCAGGTGCTGGCATTTCAGCATCTTACTCGTCAAGTCCCTGTTAGTGAGAAGACGGGTCGTTACGCCGTAGAGTTGGTACGTGCGACGCGACCAGAAGACCCTTCAGCAACGCCGAAGGTGAAACAGTATGTGAAGTTTGGCGCATCGGTACGAGCCGCATTATTTATAACGCTTGCCGCAAAGGCTAGGGCGCTAATGGCGGGCCGTTACCATGTTACTACTGATGATATAGATGCATTGGCAATCCCTGTGTTGCGTCACAGAGTCATGCTCAATTATTTTGCAGAGGCTGATGGCCTTACTATTGATGATGTGTTGCGTGATCTTGTTGATCAACGTGTAGCGGCCTGACGTACGCGGTTTCATCATGCCAGCACCTACTGCTAACAGATTGCTTAAGCCCGAAATTCTTGCGCGGCTCGGTTCACTCGAGCTCGTTGCCCGCACAGTGGTAGACGGTGTGACCACGGGTTTGCATCGTTCGCCGCATTTTGGATTCAGCCAGGAATTCGCTGAGTATCGAGCGTACAACGAAGGCGATGATTTGCGTTATGTCGATTGGAATGTCTATGCGCGCACTGACAGAACGTACATAAAACGTTTTCAGGGTGAAACCAATACATCGGTTAACGTTTTGCTTGATACCAGCGCTTCTATGGGGTTTGGCGCACCTGTCAGTAAATTAATGCAAGCCGTTTATCTTGCAGCCTCGCTGAGTTATATCGCTCGCAAGCAGCACGATGCGCTCGGGCTTGCAGTATTTGACGAATCTGTTCGTGAATACCAGCCGGCTTCTGCGCGGCCTGATAGTCTGCCACGGGCTCTAACATTGCTTGAAAGAATAGACGCCGCTCGCGGAACCAACATCCTGACAGCTCTTGAGTCTCTACGCGCCAGTATCAGCCGACGTGGTCTCTTAGTAGTGGTGTCTGATTTATACGCCAATGCCGATGATCTGCTCTCAGCTCTTCAACCGCTGGCGCATTCAGGTCAGGATATCGCAGTTTTCCATATCCTTGATCAGGCAGAACTTACACCCAGTGCGAAAACAATTAGTGCGTTTAAAGATCTGGAAACTAAGGAATCGGTTATTGTGGATCCGCAGTACTTACAGAACCGTTACCCCGAAAAATTTGCGGCACATTGTGAATCAATTGAGCAAGCATGCCGACGCGTTGGAGCAGACTATACCCGTGTGCTAAACAGCGAGCCACTCGACGCATCACTGCAGGCCTATATGCGATTTCGTGAGAGGCGAGGTCGATGAGCTTGTTATTTCCTCTTTATTTTTTGGGTTTACTCGGTCTGGCTTTACCGTGGATATTGCATCGTTTTAGTGATCAAACGCCTCCTGAGTTGTTATTTCCTTCAAAGCAATTTCTGGAGTCTACAACACCTCCAGTCTCACGCAAACGTACGCTGCGCTATCGCGCGCTGTTAGCGTTACGAATCTTATCTTTGCTGTTGCTCTGCTTATTGTTTGCTCAACCGTGGATCAAACGTGACAACTTAGCGTCAGTAAACGAACAGCATCACATGATCGTGCTCGATCAGTCTTTCTCAATGCAAGCAGAACGTCGTTGGGATGCGGCGATAGATCAGGCAAATGAACTTCTCCAGCAATTGGGTAATAACAGCATAGAGTTATTTGGATTCGACAATCAGATTCAAATTCTAGCGTCGCAGAACAATGAAATTCAAAGTGGTGGTAATACGAGTTTGCAGGCGGTATTAAATGATCTTCAACCGAGTTTCTATGCCGCCGACTACGGTGTCCTGATGCAGCGTCTTGACCGGCTCGCAGCCGATCACGATCTACCGGTAAAGCTATGGCTCATTAGCGATATGCAAGCATCTGCTCTGCCAGTTCAGATCAACGCTCTCTATGCGCCCAATATACGCTCAGTGGAATTTTTACCGGTGGGCACAGACGATCAACTGAATGTGCATTTGATGGCCGAAGCTCAGTCCACGAATGGCGCCACTTTTAGTGTGTCAGTGTCGCTGATGGCCAGTGGTGGTGGCACATCGACGAACTCAATAACGCGAACAGTACAGATCAAAGCGGCGGACAAGGTACTTGAATCCCGAACAATAGCCATTGTTCCAGGTGAATTAACCGTCTTCAGTGTTGATGATCTGACATTGCCCGCAAGTTCTCGGCTTGAGCTGTCTGTCAGCCTGTTAGAGTCGGATGCGTTGCTTGCTGATAATGAACAAAAACTAGTCATCTCCTCTGGTGCGTCGGTAGGTGTTGTTTTACTAACAAGCACCCAGCAGCGTAGTCGCAGTGCGCCAGTGTTTATGGCCACCGTACTGGAAACAGATAGTGCAGTTGAAGTGCAATCGATCAGTGGCACTGTTCAGCAGATTCCTGACGATACCAGCAACTTATTTGTTGGTCGTGATATGTCTGTCGATATCGAGCTTGATGTGTTGCAGTATGTGGATCAAGGCAATAGCGCATTGGTCTACAACGAGGCAGTAGTGGGGCTCTCTGAGATTACCGATACCGTCGATTCAAGTGACACGTTGTTTGCGGGGCTCGCCATCGGATCTGTTAATGAGGCACATCCATTGGCCTTGGGTTCGATCAACTGGACTGGCACGCGTTTCTTCGCCACCGCCGATTTACAACTGCAAAATGATGATGTGGTACTGATCAGTTTATCCAGTGGGCAACCCCTATTAATAGAGCGCTCGTCGGCTCGGGGGCGTTTGTTGCTTCTTAATGATCCGCTGGATGGGCTGGCCAGTAATTTGCCGCTGCAGCCAGCCTTCGTAGACTTGATGCAATCAATACTTAATTATTTTGATGCTAGTACTTCGGTACCAGATCAAGTGCTTGTGGGTGAACGCTTATCGTTGCCTGCCAATGTTCAGTTAATTGATGCGCAAGGCAATGCGCTGATTGAGCTTGGCGATCAGTCGCAATCCTCCAGTGTAGAGCTTGAAGTTCCCGGTATTTACACAGCGCTAAATGCACGTGGTGAAAAATCAATAAGGGCGTTGCTAGATCCGGCAGAAGCTGATCTGCGGGCCATTGAACCTGATGCGCTGAACGCATGGTTGGCTCGTTATGCTAACGAAGTGCCTAGCTCCGTGGATAATGCTGCCAACGAGGCAGTGGACAGTGAGGAGCGCACAGCTCTAAATGTGCGCGAACTTATTAACAACAGAGATCCGGATCGTCAGGCTCTCTGGCGTTGGCTATTGCCTTCGCTTTTGCTATTGGTTTTGCTGGAAAGCTGGTTTGCCAATCGACGTCTGAACGTCAGGAGAGATGGCTCATGAAAGGCCGTGCAAGCTCGATAAGCAGATTCACTCAGTATCTTTCTCGGGCCAGTCGCCGCGAACGCTGGCGGCATGTTCTGACCTTTTTGGCAATGGCATTGCTGGCGCTGGCATCGTTGACGTTAGTAGGTGCCTGGTTGGGTTTGTATCGCGGATTCACGCCATCGCTAGATTTGACCATCAGAGGTTTGCTAATAGTGAGCTTCTTGGCATGTGCTTTCGGCTTGTTGTGGCGACCGATTAAAAGACTGTCAAATGATCGTGGGGCCATGCTGGTTGAATCATCCGACGCAGCTTTTGATGGCAGAGTCAGCACCTTTTTAGATACCCAGGCGAAAAATCCTGAGCAACCGTTCTTGTCTTTGCTTGCGCGAGATGCTTTGTCGGTTGCACGCCGAGTTCCTCTGAAGCGAGTCGTTCCAACATCAGCTTTGGTGTGGCCGATAGTGGCCTTGTTGACTTTATTCGGTGGAGGCTTTGTTTTTCAGCAAACAGCTCCTCCTGAATGGAAGAACGCCACCTTGCATGTTTGGTGGGGATGGAAGGACAAAGCGCTTGCACCACGTAGGGTAGTCGATGTCCAACCCGGTTCTATTAAGCTACTTGCTGGAGAGGATTTAGATATTGATATCGCTCTTGTAGGTTTTGCAGCGGAAGAGTTAACTCTTTATGCACGCGATGAAGGCGACGAGCAATGGCAGAGCAGTCTGATTACCGCTTCGCCAGATGGGCGCTTTCGATTCAATATGTTTCGCGTGACTAAACCTCTGAGCTACTACGCAGAGGCTGGCTTTACGAAAAGCTCGCAGTTTGAAGTATCAGTGTTGCAGCCGGCAAGGCTCAAGAGCATTGATGTGGAATACGAGTATCCAGATTGGACTGGGCTGCCGCTTGCCAGTTTGACTGACATAACGAACATCAGTGCTGTAAAAAATACTGATATCACCCTGACAATGACGCTAGATAAAGCTTTGAATGATGGTTTATTCATGCTGGGCGACACGCCTTTAACCTTGAGTTCTGTAGAAACAAGTAATAGCGATGTCACTTACCAAACAAAATTTACGCTGCAGAACGACACAGATTATCAACTGTTCGACACCTTGCTAGACCGGCAGATACCAATTAGCGGTGCTCATGCAGTGATTGTGCGCGGTGACGAGGCACCGGAAGTTAAGTTTCTCAGTCCTGGTCGAGATGTGAGTGCCTCTCCGGTTGAAGAAGTGACTGTAGTGGTTGAGGCTGTCGACGACTTTTCGGTTGAGTCTATTGAGCTCTTTTACTCTGTTAACGCTGAGCCATGGCAGAGTATTTTGCTCGATCCTAATGTTGATCCTGATACCGGTACCAACTCGGTAATCAAGCGCCACGTGTTTTTTTTAGAATCTATGGGTGAAGCTAAAGAACCCATGCAGCCTGGTGATCTGATCAGCTATTACGTGCGAGTTAATGACCACGACAGTGCAACGGAAACGGACATGATGTTAATCGATGTACGTCCGTTCGAAAGACGTTTTTCGGAAGGACAAGGTGGTGGTGCTGGGGGCGGAGGTGGAGGCGGTGGCTCTGCCAATGAAGGTAGTGAAATTTCGCAGCGACAAAAGGAAATATTTCTTGCTACCTGGAATCTGCAGCGTAGCGTTGAAGCTGTTGATGGCGACACGATGGGGCATGAAGATAACGCGCGTTTGCTCTCCGAGCTACAACGCACTCTGGCCGAGCAAGCACGAACTTTGGCAGATCGTTCGGAAGCTCGTGAATTAGTGAGTCAGGGCGAGGAGATCCGCTTGTTCGTTGAATACCTGCGTGAGGCTGCGCAATTCATGGAGCCTTCTGCACAGGCTCTGGATGAGCTGGCATTTGAAGATGCTATTCAACCTCAACAAAAAGCCCTCCAACTATTGCAACGGGCGGAGGCCTTGTTTGCTGATATTCGCATGACACAACAAGAGCCAGGTCAGGGTGGTGGACAGCAAGCTGGTCAGGATATGGCTGAAATGTTTGACCTTGAAATGGATCTTGAGCGCAATCAGTACGAGCAGCCTGACCGTGGTGGTAATGATGCAGCGGGCGAGGAGCAACTAGATGACGTTTTTGATGAGTTGGCAGAGTTGGCCCGTCGACAGCAACAGTTAGCTGAGGCTGAGCAACAGCGAGAGTCTCTTACTCGTGAGGAGCAATGGCAACAACAACAGTTGGCGCGTGAACTCGAAGAGTTGCAGCGAGAGCTGGAACAGCTTCAACGAAACGCTCAAGGCGAACAAAGCGAGCAGCTTCAACAAGCGGCCAGCGAGTTGTCTGAACAAATTGACAGAGCTAGAGAAGCGCTAGAGGAATCGGCCAATAGTGCAAACGATGGTGAAAACAACAATGCGAACAACAGTGCCGATAATGATGCTGGCGTAGATGACAATGATCAGCAAGCGAATGCTGATGGTGATCGCCTCGATGAGGCATCGACGCCGCGTTCAGGAACACAGGCTGCCAACGAGGCTTTGTCTGAGGCACTCACAGGCTTAAGCGATGCGCGTTCTCGTGAGCTGCAGGCTGCCATAGATGAAGCGGCCAAACGGGCAAACGGGTTGCTTGAAGAACAAAGAGATTTGGAACAGACACTTCGTGATGCTGTTGAGAGAGCTATGCGTGCTCGCGAAAGTGGAATATTCACAACGGGTATGACTCGCGTTGACATGCTCGCTCTAGCTGGGGCCAAGCTCGAATTGCAAAAAGGCATGGAGCAGTTGCGCGGTGACATTGTTGATCTTGCGCAGCGTTTTGGTGATCAAGTTCCACGAACTGGCGATGCTCTGCGTGATGCTGTTGAACGTTTGGATGACAGTCGTGCAGTTCAGATGACGGGTCTTGCCGCAGATGGAATAACCAACGGGTCGTT
>JALZWO010000221.1 GCA_023300375.1 Granulosicoccus sp.
TTCATCACCGATGTCCAGGCAGACAGGGTAGTCACTGACCTGATGTTGTAACCAGGCAAGGTCCCGATTTGAGGCAATGAGTGATCGGTTGGTAGCAGGCCCCCCATTTTGTGGGTAGCTCCAAACCGCAAGCCATTTTTTATTGTTAAGCACCATCTGTTCATGGTTGCCTCGCACCGCATAACGATTAGGTGCTGCAAAAAAGTCGATGACCTCAACAGAGCGTGGGCCTCTATCAATAAGGTCGCCCACTGATACCAATATATCGCTTTCAGGGTTGTAATTTGCTTTGTCCAGAAGCTCAATGAGCGTATTGAAGCGACCGTGGATGTCTCCAATTACAAGGTGTCGATGTGTTGTATCTCTGGGAATCTTGGTGTATGTGTTTGTTGTTTTAGCTGTCATGTTCTTTTGCTGCATCTGACCTTCCGCTGAGGATGGTGATGACTATCGTGAGTAGCGATTGTATCGTGTTCACTCTATGCATCTGACGTTCATAACGATTTAAAGGTATATACGTTGTGGACAAAAAATAAACAGTAGTTCTGTAATACACTGGCCGCTCATCCATTGACGGGGCGGTCTGATGCTAGAAGAGGCCAGAGCTAGAACACGTGATCTGCAGGTGCGGATGCAGCAACAGAACATCAGCAAGGCGGTATTCACCGACGAAAGCTCAATTGCTTACCTTGCCGGTTTTTGGGGATATCTGGGTATCGACTTTGGGCGACCGACCATGTTGGTCGTTGATGCCACTGAGGCTCCCATTGTGATCACTCCGCTGATGGAGTCTGAGATGGTCAGTGAAATGACCTGGGTAGATGAGGTGCGCACTTGGGAAGATATTGGTCAACGCAGTTGGGGTCGTGCACTGAGCGATGCATTGGGGACCTCACCCGACAACATATGGATTGAACGCAACTATATTCCAGCGATTGTTCGTAATTTCCTCGATGACACCTACTCGGGAAAGCAGCTTCACGATATTTCGCCCGTTTTAGCTGAACTGAGAGTCATCAAATCGCCGTTCGAAATTTCGGTCATGAAACAAGCGGGACAGATTGCAGGTGCCATGATGGAAGCTGCACACAACTCGCTGCAAGTCGACGTTTCAGAATATGAATCGGCCTTGGCAGTTATCAATGCAGGATCACGCAAAGCGGCCACGTTCCTCACTGATAGCGGCTGGGAGCGATTTGTATCGCCCATGATCCATAACTTGCAAATACTTCAAAGTGGTACCGACACATCGATGGTGCATCGGCGAGCTAGTGTCCGAACTTATCAGAAATTTGATCCTGTTTATTTTTGTTTTTGTAATATGGCGCAATTTAAACAATACAAGCTAGGGTTTGATCGTATGTTTCATGTTGATGATGTGACTGATCAGGCACGAGAGGTACAGCAAGCTGCCATTGACGCACAACAGGCTGCCATCGCAGCTATCAAACCCGGTGCTCTTGCAGAGGATGTTGCATTTGCGGCCAACGCACTCTATCAGGAACGTGGATTTGAAACGGGCTATCGCACAGGTCGTTCAATTGGCATTGCATACCTTGAAGCTCCTGAACTAAAAGCTGGGGACAAGACAGTCTTGATGCCGGGTATGACCTTTGCGGTTGATGGTGGTATTTCCATCAACGGTACAGTGGCAGGAAGAATTGGAGATTCAATTGTTGTGACCGAGACAGGATCAGAGTACATAACGCACTACCCTCGTGAAATTTTATTGAGCCGAGGCTAAATACGTGCAGAACGTTCTACATGTTGCTGCGCTGCAAACCCCTGGTGGCTTAGTGGGTCAGCAAGCACGTATCAATTGGCTGGAAAGAGCCATTGCAAAGTTGGCGCCTCAACGTGTTGATCTGCTGGTGCTGCCGGAGTTGTATCTAACGGGCTACAACGTGGGTGAAAAAGTACAGCAATGGGCGGAGCCACGTGACGGCAAGTTTTCGCGCCAAATTTCTCAGTTGGCGCAGCTCAATCAACTGGCAATCCACTTTGGTTATGCAGAGCGGGATGGCAATGAGCTCTACAACTCTACTGCGTGTTACGACAAAACAGGTGCCATGATAGGGCACCACCGAAAGCTGCTGCTACCACCTGGATTCGAAGGTAATTACTTTACACCTGGTAATCGGTACTCACAGATCCAGATGGGTGAATTCAGGATTGCTACTTTGATTTGCTATGACGCAGAGTTCCCAGAGGCGTTTCGAGAAGTGTCGATGGCTGGAGCTGATCTGGTCATCGTGCCTACGGCATTAGGTGCGCAATGGGAAATTGTTTCACAAAAAATCATTCCTGCTCGTGCGTTCGAGAACGGCGTGTACGTGTGTTACGTTGATCATTGTGCTCAGGAGAACGGCCTTGAATATTGTGGTGGTAGTTGTATTGTAGGTCCGGATGGCCGCGATCTGGCACGTACATCTGGCACTGAAGGCTGCTTGCTGGCTACATTGAATATAGCGGCAGTCAAAACTGCCAGAGGTCGGTTGCCGTATCACATCGATTGTTTGAAGCTTGGGGCAGTGAGCCACTAAATTTACTTTGGTGGTGGGTCTGCTGAATTCACTCAGTTACAAATTTATGCCAATAGCCATTTATTGGTCCCGTACGGATCTATTTTGAGTAATTTGAGTTCTAAGCCTAGTTCTCAATGTGTTCGGGAGTATTTCACAGAAGTTTCCTTTTGAACGAAACCTTGGTAATTACACCGGGCAGACAATACTTTCTTGCTATAGGATCTTTCCAACCTGCAATGAACCCGCTTGCCAGTTCTTGTGCCACTCGGCTCATTGCCAATAACGATGCCTCACTAAGTGAAAGGAAACGCCCTATGGTTAGAGTAATCAAAAATGTGTTGATCGCAACTGTGTTGTTGTCGACCCCACTCGTTGCAGCGGCTCAGTCGCAATCAAGCTTCTCTGTGGGTGAGTCGCAGTTTTGCACACTTCAGGATGATGGGCAGGTTGCCTGTACTTTATCTCCTGGATTTGATCGCCTGGCGCCTCCGGAAGGATTACCCGCACTTATAGCGGTTACAGCAGGTGATGCACACGCGTGTGGAATCACGTTTGAAGGCCAACCCATTTGCTGGGGTGGGAATTTTTTTGGTCAGTTGAACGCCCCTGTCGTTGATCTGCCCCTCGTACAGATCAATGCGGGCCAGAACCACACTTGCGCTATTGACTCAGCGGGAGCTGCAACATGCTGGGGCTTAAACAGTAACGCCCAGTTGGAGCCACCTGAAAATGCCCTCTTCACGAAAGTAGATGCTGCATTCACCTCATCTTGCGGGATTTTGAGTAACGGCGATATAACTTGTTGGTCGACAGATAGAGAACGCGCACCTGAGCTGCTGACCGGGCCGTTCGTAGATCTGGATATCGTAAACGCTGGTGTGTGTGGCCTTGTCGCCGATGGGAGCATTCGATGCTCAAGTGTCGTAGCTCCCATCCCTCAACAAAATGGTCCATACACCGATTTTGCGGCCACCCAAGATGCCACTTGCGCCCTGGGTACCGACGGTATTCTTGAGTGTGAGGTTTCGCGTTCAGGAGATCCAGCGGCTTATCCTGTGGGGGATCAGTTCGTGTCCATCCAGTCTGTAGAAACAGGCTTCAATGGCATAGGAGCTTCTTTCGAGCGCAACACACAATTTGGTACCACCATGTGTGGTGAACGTTTTGATGGCAGCTTTACATGCTGGGCCCAGTCCACAAGGTTCCCGGCTCTGGATGAACCCATCCCATCACAAGCAGAGTTTATATCAGCGCAACGTCTCGATCTGGATGCTCGTGTTTATGGTGCTTCAGCGGTAGAAATTTTCTGGACACCTATAAGGAACCCAGCTGGGGCCACACCGCAAGTGGACGTGTTTCGTAACGGCCAATTGCTACTCACTACAAGCGCTTCATTCAGCTACTTTGATGCAGAAGCGCTGGAGGAGAATACCTATCAAATACGATTAATTGGTGACGCAGGAAATATCGGTACTCTTTCAGATCCGTTAAGCGTAAATACACAGACTCGCACTGTGTTGTTCAATGGCGAACCTACGTTAACAAGTCCCGTGTTGGAAGAAGATTTGGGGCAACAAACGATCATCACTGATTTTGTTACCCAGACTGTTTTTGGTGCGTTTCTCGTATCTTGGGATGTTGACCCAACGTTTATGTCGTCCGTTGATGGCTTTGAGCTTCGCATTAATGGCCAATCGGTTGGATTTACGCGATCACAACTCTACCTCAATACTGATATGCAATTGGGGCAACGGTGCTTCGAGGTATTAGCAGTGGACGCAGCGGGCACTGTGCTGGACAACGCATCACCACTCGGTAGAGAGTGTTAGTCAACTTAAGTTGGCTGAGCAGTCTTGGCACTTGTGCTTCCTAGCCGCAACACTTAGAGCATTGCACGGAGGTCGAGCTTTGCTAATGGATGAAACACTATTCTATAAGCCTAGTTCCAGTCGGTGGCAGTCGGGCTGGTGTTCGACAGCTGTTATTTTGACCACTCGAGGTGGAGGTTATGTCTGAAAATTATCATGTTTCATACAATAGCCCCATCTCGACTACAGCATAAACCTCGCTGACCCGGTCACACGAATAGATGATCCTAGCTCATCACTGATGTCCGCCTGAATCAAAGAGCGAGAGCCCATGTCCTCACCTTGCACGATACTAATGCGTCTCTTGTGAGGCCATTGAATATCACGCAGGTAGCCTGAGAGGGCCGCAGCTGCTGCCCCTGTTGCCGGATCTTCAAGCACGCCACCTGATGCAAAGGCGTTGCGCACATGAAATCTCTGTGTTGATTCCGCATAAACAAACATAACAGTCACCAGCTCCAGCTTATTCATGAAGGCGCGACCTACCTCAAGTTCATAGTCCATTGCACTCAGTAGGCTTCGTGACTTAAGCGCGAAGATCAAATGATTGGCACCAGCATGTGCCATTGCAGGTGGTATGTTTGAGTCCAGATCGGATGAGTGGTAGTTGAACAATTCGAGAGCTTCCGCAACTACAGCGTCATCTGCTTTTGTTGATTTTGTGGCAGGTGATTGAAGTGCAGCAGAAAACGTATCCTCATCAACAAAGCCTTCAACAGTGATACTTGCCTCGTTAAGTTCAAGGTTGAATATACCCGCCCCGTTTTGTTGCGCCAGTGTGGCTCCGAGTGCAATCGTTGCATGGCCACAGAACGGCACTTCAGATTCGGGTGAAAAATAGCGAACACGCCAACCGTTTGATGTGGGCATCGCGAACGCTGTTTCTGAATGTCCTACTTTTGCAGCGATGGCTTGCATATCGCTCGAAGCAGGGTGGTGGTCGGCAATGTATACACCAGCAGGGTTACCCCCTATGTTGCCATCAGAAAATGCGGCTACTTCTATGATGTTCATTTTCTCTATTCCTGATTCTAATTGGATCGGGGTTTGCGGCTCTGGGGTAGTGTTAGCGTTTTGAAACGGCTTGTGAGAGTCTACAAATATTGAATACCCTAAATTGATTCATCTTTACGTTGTGCGAGTTGCGCCATCGTTGCAATGCACAAAGATTGGATATTAATGGGTATAAATGGATATCTGAGTAGGCTAAAGCGCGTTGCCGCCATCGAAAGTGTAGGGTCTTCCACCCGTATAGAAGGTGCAAAGTGATGTGGTCAAGTAATATTGGACACCTCTTACGCAGATTACGAGGCATCGGTGGCGTAAATGCGGCCGCCGCGCTCGATAAAAAACCGAGCGTTAATGATACTCGGAAGCCAACTAAGAAGTGGTTGCACTAACAGACGCTTCATAGCGTACTTCAGAGTAATGAATATTAAAGCTCTATTGCTCAAGGAAGAGGGAAAAACGTTAGAGTTTTAGCGTGATCTTTCTTCTCCCGCGGGATTGTTGAGAACCGCTATTGCGTTCGCAAGTACCGCAGGCGGAACCCTAGTTGTCGGCATTGAAGACAGGACAAAACATATTAGAGGAGTGAAAAATGTCCTGTTGCAGGAAGAGCGCCTGGCAAGCCTGATCAGCGATTCGATAGCTCCTAAACTACTGCCTGATATAGAAATATTAACTTATCGAGGTGCTCAACTACTGGTAGTCAATATTTATCCCAGCTCTAGTAGACCGCATTTTCTGAAGAGTAGTGGGCCTGATGCGGGAACCTACGTGCTACTAGGCTCTTCGAACCGCAAAGCTGACACCGACCTGATCGAAGAAATGAAGCGCTTTTCTCGAGGAGAGTCCTTCGATGAAAAACCAATGCCACATCTCAGCTCTGAAGCAATAGACTTCAGAGTGGCTTCAGAGTCATTTTCCGAGGTTCGAAAACTTAAACGCAGTGATTTGAAAACTCTGCGC
>JALZWO010000222.1 GCA_023300375.1 Granulosicoccus sp.
GGCTGGTACAGCTACAGAGCATCAAAAGCGGCGCTAAATATGGCACTTAAATGCCTCTCGATTGAATGGGCCCGTAACGCTAAATCGCTGCGTGTGGTGGCTTTACATCCGGGCACCACTGATTCGCGTTTATCAGAGCCTTTTCAGAAAAACGTACCGGAAGGCAAGCTATTTTCACCAGAAAAGACTGCGCGATTATTGCTCGAGCAGATTGGCAAACTACACGAATCAAAATCAGGCACCTTCATAGCCTACGACGGCGAAGAAATTCCTTGGTAGTCGCTATCAACGAAGCTCGTCGCTGACTTTCACACGAATGCCAGACAATTTGGAAGCAGAGGGTGTTTGCATGACATCGTTTCCGAATAATTCCTGTTCTGCTGAATCGCTCTGCGTTTTTGAGCCGGTCGCGGCGCCTACGCCATCTAATGGTCCTTTTCTCTGGTTGGCATCGAAATCGAAAAGTGACTTGTCGAGCAGATGAGATGGCGTTACTTTTCCTAGAGCATTGAGCATCGATGGAATTCTGCCAGGATCAGTGTCTTCCCATTGAGCGAGCAGTTGTTTCATGTTTTGCCGCTGCAGATTGGGTTGTGACCCACAAAGATTACACGGGATAATCGGAAATTCTCGTATCGATGAGTAGGTAACGATATCTTTCTCACGGCAGTAAGCCAATGGCCTGATGACAATGTTTCGGCCATTATCTGCGTGTAATTTGGGTGGCATTGTTTTTAAAGAGCCCCCATGAAACAGATTTAACAACAAGGTTTCAAGCAAGTCGTCTGCATGATGCCCAAGTGCTATTTTGGTGGCGCCCAGTTCATCGGCGACTCGATACAAAATGCCTCGGCGCAACCGTGAACAGAGCCCGCATGTCGTGCTTCCTTCGGGTACTTTTTCCTTAACAATACTATAAGTGTCTTCTTCTATAATGCGATAATCAACGCCTGCGGCGGTGAGATATTCTGGCAGTACGTGTTCAGGAAAGTCGGGTTGTTTCTGGTCGAGATTCACCGCCACTAACGTGAAATTAATGGGCGCAACACGCTGAAAATGCAGCAGCATGTCGAGCAGGGTGTAGCTATCCTTGCCACCAGAAAGACACACCATAATATGGTCGTCGTGCTGGATAAGCGAGAAATCAGCGATAGCTTTGCCACACTGACGCTGTAATCGTTTTGTAAGTGGGTCTGTTCTGCTCACAATATATCTGGGATAGGCAATGATTAGAAGAAGTACGATGGTGCCAACGCAACTTTTTGCAACTAAAGGCTCCCCCGATTGTAGGCTATTCCTCACGCCCGCAGCGTTCGATGCTTAATGTAAAACGAGAGCTTGAGAATCTAGCCCCATGATTTGTGAAGTGCGCAGTGAATTTCCAATGATTCGTCAGGCAGGCTTTGATGGTTTGCTCGTCAGTTTTGGCGATAAACTCAGCGAGCCGGCGAATCGAGCTGCACTAGCTTTTCGCCATGCTGTTGAGCAAGCCGATTGGCAAGGGCTTGAAGAGTGTTCGACCTCTCTGGTGTCAACCTATCTGCGGTTCGACCCGTCTGCGTTGAGTCATGAACACATCCGCACACATGTAAACACTCTTTTAAAACAGCGGGACTGGTTTTTAGCAACGCTAGATTCAAATAGAAAGCTATGGCGTATCCCTACCGTGTTTGGAACCAGCCAGGCTCCACAGTTAGGCGAAGCTGCGGCCATTGCTGGATTGAGTGAATCTCAGGCCATCGATACGATTGCAAACACGCAAGTCCGCGTCCAAACTATTGGTTTTGCTCCTGGCCAACCTTACTTAGGAGAGTTGCCCGAAGCGTGGAATATACCCCGGCAAACCGAGCTTACGCCAAAAGTGCCCATTGGAGCTTTAACCGTTGCAATACGCCAATTAGTGCTGTTTTCTGTGTCAACTCCCACGGGGTGGCGGCATATTGGCCAAACTGCATTTCGCTTATTCCGGCCCGAATCTCCAGAACCATTTCTGCTGCGGCCTGGTGATGAAGTTGTGTTTTTTCCTGTGGAGCTGGAAAGACTGGACACTTTGCAGCAGTGTGTTGATGGTGGTGCAAGTTTTACGAGAATACGTTGATGCGCGCTTTCAAAGTTATCAGTGTGGGTGCAGGTGTCACGGTACAAGACGCTGGCAGGCCCGGTTATTTGGCGTTGGGACTCTCCCGTGGTGGTGTTGCCGATACCTTGGCGCTTCATGAGGGAGCCGCTCTGCTGCAGCAAAGCGCAACGCTTGCTGTTGTCGAAATGGCCGTGATGGGGGGGGTATTTGAAGCTCTGTGCGACGTGCGAATTGCTTTGACAGGCGCTCCAATGCCAGCCAGTATCGATGGTCGAGAAATCGCTTGGCAGGCGAGTCATGTGTTAACCAAGGGCACACGATTGTCTATTGGCGTTGTAAAAACTGGCAACTATGGCTATTTGCATATTGGTGGAGGTGTGAAATCTGCTGTGACGTTGGGTGGTCAAGGGGTTCATCTTGCTGCTGGCATTGGGCATCCTCTACAGGCTGGTCAGTGTCTGGAATTTGGAACTGAAGAGTCGACAGGCGAGCAGGGTAGCAAAACCCTCTCGGTTGCCGAACGCTGGAGCGGGGGACAATTGCGCGTGCTTCCCAGTTTGCAAACTCACTGGTTTGACGATAAAACCATTGCTCGATTTGAAGACACTGTTTTTTCGAGAGACACTCGGGGGAATCGCATGGGTGTGCGCTTGTTGCCCAATGGAGCGGGATTTCAATCAGACGCTGGTTTGAGTGTATTGTCTGAGGTCATTGTTCCAGGAGATATCCAGATAACGGGTGATGGCAGTCCGTTTGTTTTGCTGTGTGAATGTGGCACCACTGGCGGCTATCCACGTATTGGATCGGTGTTGCCCGCTGATTTGCCGGTGATCGCTCAAGCCCCTGCTGGAAGCGAAATTCGATTTAGATTCGTTACGTTAGAAGAGGCGATTGATGCTCAAAAACTCGATGCGATTGAGTGTTCTGGTCTAGCTGCTCAATGTAAGCCGCTGCATCGTGACCCTTCAACAATTGATGGATTGTTAGGGTTTGAACTTATAAGCGGTGTGGTTGATGGCCGCTAAGTTCCTGTTCTGTGCGCTCAATGAGTTGAGTATTTAATTTGAGAGTCTGTTCTCAATTCGTTTGACTGGCCTAACAGTCTGTTGGGCTGGCATCACGTGTGTTCGTTGGCTGGTTCTGTCCTATGTTAGGCATCATCCGACATAGTTCGCCGATGAATCCTGCGTATGCTTTATACGCATCACAGTGTCCAATCGAAAGTCGTAATTTGGAGTAGTGACGATGAACAAACCTGATCAGCATGGCGATATCTCTGATTTGATCGAAATAGATCGAGAAAATGTGTGGCACCATCTCACTGCGCATAAACCTCTAGAGACCAAAGATCCACTCGTCATTGTGAAGGGCGATGGCATGAGGATTTGGGATCAGAATGGCAAAGAGCATCTAGATGCGGTATCGGGTGCGGTCTGGACTGTGAATGTGGGCTATGGACGGGAGAGCATCGCGAATGTGGTGCGTGACCAGCTGATAGAGATGTGTTATTTCGCAGGATCAGCGGGCAATATTCCGAGTATTAAATACGCCAAGGAGCTGATTTCAAAGATGCCTGGCATGAGCCGAGTGTACTACTCAAATTCCGGATCTGAAGCCAACGAAAAAGGCTACAAAATGGTTCGCCAGATTTCGGCAATGAAGCACGATGGCAAAAAGCACAAAATTCTATACCGGGATCGTGACTATCACGGCACAACAATCACCGTTTTGTCATCTTGCGGTCAAAATGAACGTAAAGATCAATACGGGCCGTTTACGCCAGGTTTTGTTGAAGTGCCGCACTGCTGCGAGTACCGCAGTCAGTTTGAAGACACGTCTAACTATGGTGTAAAGATAGCTCGCGAGATTGAGAAAATCATTCAACGTGAAGACCCCGATACTGTGGGCTCTCTTGTGCTTGAACCTATCACCGCTGGGGGTGGAGTTATTACGCCTCCAGAAGGATATTGGGAGACAGTGCAAGAAATCTGCACCAAATATGGTGTGCTTCTACACATTGACGAAGTTGTCTGTGGGCTGGGACGAACGGGCGAATGGTTTGGTTATCAGCACTACGGTATCAAGCCTGACATCGTGACCATGGCAAAAGGTGTCGCTAGTGGTTATGCCGCTATTGCCTGCACCGTGACCACAGAAGAGGTTTTCAATCAGTTTAAAAATGAAGATGAAACCATGGGCTACTTCCGCGATATAAGTACTTTTGGTGGATGTGCTGCAGGACCTGCAGCCGCCCTTGAAACCATGCGTATTATCGAAGACGAAAACCTGTTGGAGAACACCACGAAGATGGGCGACTATCTGATGGAAAAACTCAGGGGTCTACAAAACAAATATAAAGTGATTGGCGACGTTCGGGGCAAGGGCTTATTTTGTGGTTTCGAACTGGTTAAGGATCGTCAGACTAAAGAACCTGTGGACGAAAAAATGCTGGTAGCTATCGCTGCAGATTGTATGGAGCAGGGCGTAGTGATTGGTCGTACCAACCGTAGCCTTACAGGGTTGAACAACACCGTCTGTTTGAGTCCTGCGCTGATTTGTACTGAGAGCGATATCGACCAAATCGTTAGCGCTATTGACTCTGCCATGAGTCGGCATGCAATGATCTAGTTCGTTCCTGTTTGACTTGTCAGAATGAAAAGGGCGCTTCACTTGAAGCGCCCTTTTTTGTTTTGCGAGGCGTTTACCCTAAAGAAGAGGCTCGATCGACGTTTCCTCTTGGTCTGTAGGGACAAACAAAAAAGGCCCCTCAATTGAGGGGCCTTTTTTATGAACAACCTATAAGACTGATAACGATTGAACCAAGCTTAATGCTCGGTTCAATCTGCAAAGCCATAGGCTTAAGCGGTGGCTGAAAATTACTCAGCCAGGCTTTTCATCATCTCAAGCATTGGCTCAACAACAGGTGACAGTACAGGTCCGACACCAGCTTTTGTTAGCGTTGTATCTGCCAGAGGTTGTAGTCGTGCAACACCGTTGCCGATCACACGCTGCATTGGACCTTTTGCTGACTCAGGTGCACTACCCAATGTCTCAGCAAGGCTTTCCAATGATGAACGAGCTTCTTCAAGCTTAGGCAGTGCAGCGGTAGCTGATGCCTCGTCCCTAACTGATGTGAGTACTGTAGAAGTGGTGCCGATAACTCCGCCCAGTTGACGACTAACACCACCTAAATCAAAGGCAGTTCTAGGCGCACTGTCTGCAGCTTCCTCAGTTGTATCGGCAGCGACTTCTTCAGTAGCCTCAGCAGCGACTTCTTCAGTGGCTTCAGTTGCATCGGCAGCGACTTCTTCAGTGGCTTCAGTTGCATCGGCAGCGACTTCTTCAGTGGCTTCGGTTGCATCGGCAGCGACTTCTTCAGTAGCCTCAGTTGCATCGGCAGCGACTTCTTCAGTGGCTTCAGTTGCATCGGCAGCGACTTCTTCAGTAGCCTCAGTTGCATCGGCAGCGACTTCTTCAGTAGCTTCGGTTGCATCGGCAGCGACTTCTTCATTAGCTCTAGCCGGATCAGTTGAAGCTTCAACTGTTTCATTAGCCTCGTCAGCCGCAGCATTTGTTACTGCAGCTACTGCACCAGTTGCTACAGCTGCTGTGGCAGCAATTGCAGATGAAGCGCTGTCACTGGCATCAGCAGCAGCGTCAGTTGCGCCTTCAACGGCATCGGTTGCTGCATCAGTGGCGTCAGCTGCTGCATCGGAAGCAGCATCAGCTGCACCTTCAACGGCATCGGTTGCTGCATCAGTGGCATCAGCTGCTACATCGGAGGCAGCATCAGCTGCACCTTCAACGGCATCGGTTGCTGCATCAGTAGCATCAGCTGCTACATCGGAGGCAGCATCAGCTGCGCCTTCAACGGCATCCGTTGCTGCATCAGTAGCTTCAGCTGCTACATCGGAAGCAGCATCAGCTGCGCCTTCAACGGCATCAGTTGCTGCGTCAGTAGCGTCAGCTGCTGCATCGGAAGCAGCATCAGCTGCGCCTTCAACGGCATCGGTTGCTGCATCAGTGGCGTCAGCTACTACATCGGAAGCAGCATCAGCTGCACCTTCAACGGCATCGGTTGCTGCATCAGTGGCGTCAGCTGCTACATCGGAAGCAGCATCAGCTGCGCCTTCAA